>NZ_JAYKTT020000077.1:0-100537 GCF_038404745.2 Chlorogloeopsis sp. ULAP02
AATTATTTAGGCGATCGCTTATACAAAATAACTTATTCATAAGCAAATGTTACTGGTTATTACAAATCACTAAATCCTAAAATACATTCTCTTTGACGTCTGGATAATCTATGTGAAATTCTCAGCAATTCCTCTCTAGGTAATGCAGATTTACTAAATCTTGTTATGGGTTGTCTAGAAGTATAGGCAAAAGTGATTGAAAATCGATCTGTTTCTACAGGCGGCTTGGCACGGTGAAAAACATTACAGGTATCACTAAAAATAACCGTGCCACAACTTCCCGGACAGGGTTTCCAATCTGATACAGGTACAGACTTTTCAATGAGTTGATCTGGAATAAAACCGCCACTATATCTAATATTTTGACGTAACAATGAGGTTGATAATTTGCAAATGTATTCAAACGGGCCGCCATTTATACTTACATCATTTAAATAGACTATGATTTTGACCATCTTATAGTCTTCTACGTCTAGGTGCCATTGCCTTACATCTGTGAGTTTACCGTTGGCAATTTCTTTACGAAAATCTGCACCGTGATAAAAAACTGGAAGGCCAATGTAGTTTTCAACAATATTAATTAATCTTTCTTCGAGTCCCCAAAGAAAAATTTCTGGATACTGCATACATATGGATGTAGGCAGAGTAATTGAACATTGATTTTTTGTGGAAAATGCTTGAAATTCTGGTAAGAGCTTTTTGGCATTGGCCATTAGCAAAGATGTAGAGGAGATTCCTAAGTTTTGTAAAGAAGTCACAAAAACTCCTTTATGATGCAAAGATTCTATCAGAACTCTGTCTTCTGGGTAAATTTTAGGTAGACAATCAACATATTTTTTAATTTCTTGTCTATGGGCATACTCGAATGCAAGTTTTAGGACAGGTAATTGTAAAAAGTTTCTCTTAATTTTATAAGGTATACGTTTCAGCTTTGCTAGAGTTACTACCATCATGTTTAACTTGCTAGTACGTGTGTTGTAGTTTTCTGCATTTTGCAGATAAGCAAAAAGACTGATGGCATTTTTTACTTATTACACCACTAGTCTTTGAGATTACATTACAAGATATTATGTTATTTGTAAAAAAATCGATTAAAAGCAAGTTAAAAAGCTGTTACGAGACTGTTTATAAGTAAAATTTACGTGAATTTCATTAAAACAACATAATTTGAAAGCTCATGTAGTGATAGCTTAAATAAAGTGCTTAATTAGCTAAGACATTTTTTTACAATTAGGTTTTCTTATCGAAGTTAACTTTAGAACTTTTAAATATATTTGCCGAAATGAGAGAAGAAAAAGCACTCACAAAATTTTGGTACAAAAAGATACATTTATTTCAGAAAAACTACATTAATTTTTGTTATCTTTAGCAATTAAAACCTTATCATGATGTTGCTCATTTCTAGCTTTTTAGGCGCTTCTAAGGAGAATTTCCTTACAATAACTTTGTTTTGTTATAAAGTAAAAATATTAGACGTTGCTAAATTAGATTTTTTAATCTAGATGTAAATATGCGAAATTGACCTCTAGGAACGCTTACGGCATACTCGCCCATATCGCCCATATAATGGTTTTAGTGTTTAACAAAATCATTCTCATACCCTAAATCAGCAATGCCCATTTGATTAGCGGTGAGGCAAAATTAAAGTTATCTTACTAACTCAACAAAGAGCAAATAAAAACTCCCGCTACAGTTGCGCCATAGCGGGAGTAATTGAAAAGAAGCTATTACTTAGCGTGTTGTAGTAGCTCTAAAATCCGCTGGAGAGGAATTTCTACCAAAGTCAAACGATTTTTGAGTTCGTAGTCTAACTCAAGAATTGCCTTTTCTAGAAGGAAGGCATCTAAAAGTACTTGTAACTCTGATGGATGCTTTGGTAAAAAGGCAGCATGATCGGAAGTTGCAAGGTAAGACTTTAAAAAGGCTGCACTAGACCAACAGAAGAAAAATTGCTCCCAATGCTCCATTGTTGGCAAATCATCAGGACGAAGTATACCGCTTTCTTTTTCATTGCGCAGGGCAACACGGCTGGCATAGTAAAAAGATTCTAACATCGAAGCGACATCACGCAAGGGCGATCGCTTGATCCGGCGTTCACTCAGGGGGCGTTTTGGATCGCCTTCAAAGTCAATGATGATGAAATCCTTGCCTGTGAACAGCACTTCTTCTAGAGAATAGTTGCCATGACAGCGAATCCGCATGGCAGTGATTTTTTGATTCAAAATCTGCTGAAATCGCCCCAATAACAACTCTCGCTGGTTTAGCACCATTTTTGCTAGAGGTTGGACATCAGCAGATAATTCTCCCAAAAGTTTGTTCAATCGCAGCAATGTTTGCCCTGCCTGATTGCGCATATATTGATAGATTGAGCGCTGGTAGAAAGAGGAAAAAGGTTCGGGTGCAAAATGACTATCATCAATGTCGGATGCCAACCCCATGTGCATTTCAGCAGTACGTTGTCCCAATAATTCGGCACTGCGCAGATAGTTCCCCATGAATTCTTGCGCCATTTCCGGAATCGGAACATCTAATGCTGCTTGTAGCAAAGAAGGAGGAAGCTCAATATCACTGATATCTACATGTTTTGGCAGCACTTGCTCAAAAAAGTCACGCAAATTGTCTAAAGTGTACGACCAGGCATCGGTACTTTCGGGGATGTATGTTCGTAATATAGCCAATGTTATTGGTTCAACCCCTTTACTACGATACTCTAAGGCTCCAACAACAGGAGCAAGATTTTCTAGTTGGGGTATGCCTCTTTTGGCTGAAGTTTTGGTAAGAAAACGCCCAAGCTCTAAATCAGGGTTGATGCCCGTCTCAACTTTTCGGAAGAGTTTGCAGAAGAGGCGATCGCCATAAATAATGCCTGTGTTGGTGTGTTCTCCCTTCAATAAATGTGGTTCTAAGTTAACTTCGCTTTCATTGTCGGTAACGTTACTCAAAATTTCTGGGAAATCCTTTGTTTTGGTTGCTACCAATTCGCCCATCATTCCTTTGTAAATGCGGTTATGGGCGATCGCATCTAAGGGGATATTCAGAAAATCTTTGTCTGCTAGAGCCGCAAATAACACTCCTGCTTCATTTTTTCCTTGGACGTAAATCTGGGCTACTACTTGTTCGGTGTTAGTGCGGAAGCGATCGCCACCAATGCCATCTGTTTCATAAGCCAAAGTCAAGACATATGTTTGGGGATCGCCTTCTGTAAAGTCCAATTGTACTAAGACAATATAAGCTTCAGTACCTTGAGCAGAGATAGGAATCGCTTCTTTAATATGGGCAGCTTGAATTACTCGTGTTTTACTATCAAACCAAGTACAACTACACAAAAAATCTGGTAGTGTTGCTTCTAGAGCTGTTCTGGCTTCACCTTTGACAAAAACATTCTGCCACTTGCCACTCACTACAAGTTTTGGTATCTGATTAGGATTTCTAATCGTACAGGTGATACTACTCGGCTGTAATTGCAGGGTAAACCAGTAGAATGAGTGTGGCCCCAAACAAAGGAAGTAAGGAGACTCGCCGATAGCAGGGAAAGCTGTTCTACCAAAAATTTCTACAGGAACCAAACCATTGAAAGCAGATAGATCCAGTTCCACAGTTTGGACAAAGCGTGACAAGTTCGCTATTACTAAAATGTGTTCGCCATCATAGGTACGGGTAAAAGCAAGTACTTTGCGGTTTTCTGGATACAAGAACTCAAATGTACCGCGTCCAAAAGCTTGATAACGTCCCCTAATCGCAATCAGCCGTTTCATCCACCACCAAAGAGAATTTGGGTTTTCTCTTTGTGCTTCCACATTAATCGCCTCAAAGTGGTATTCCGGGTCTAGAATAATTGGTAAAAACAGCTTTTGGGGATTTGCACTGCTAAAACCGCCATTTCTGTCAGGACTCCACTGCATGGGAGTACGCACACCATTGCGATCGCCCAAGTAAATATTATCCCCCATACCAATTTCATCGCCGTAGTAAAGCACGGGTGTTCCTGGCAAGGACATTAATAAAGCATTCATCAACTCGATTCTGCGACGGCTATTACCCATCAAAGGCGCAAGACGGCGACGGATGCCCAAATTGATCCGGGCTTGTGGATCTTGGGCATAGACTTTATACATATAGTCCCGGTCTTCATCGCTGACCATTTCTAGAGTCAGTTCATCGTGGTTGCGTAAAAATAATGCCCACTGACAATTATCGGGAATACGCGGCGTCTGCTGTAAAATATCAATGATGGGGAAACTGTCTTCCATATGTACTGCCATGTATAAACGTGGCATCAAAGGGAAATGAAAATCCATGTGGCATTCGTCCCCCTCCCCGTAATACTCAACAGCATCTTCAGGCCATTGGTTTGCTTCTGCCAACAACATCCGGTTGGGAAACTTTTCGTCTACGTGCTGTCGCAGTCTCTTTAAAAACGTGTGGGTTTCTGGTAAATTTTCACAGTTAGTTCCCTCACGTTCGTAAAGATATGGCACTGCATCTAAGCGCAGTCCATCAACACCCATCTCCAACCAGAAATCCACCACATCAAATAACGCTTGCTGTAGTTCTGGATTTTCAAAGTTTAAATCTGGCTGGTGAGAATAGAAGCGATGCCAGTAATATGCTTTGGCAACAGGATCCCACGACCAATTTGAAGTTTCAAAATCTTTGAAGATAATCCGTGCTTCCTGATATTTCTCAGGCGTATCACTCCAAACGTAAAAATCTCTTTCCTTACTTCCTGCGGGTGCACGGCGGGCGCGTTGAAACCAAGGGTGCTGGTCGGAGGTATGGTTTATGATCAATTCAATAATGACACGAATGCCGCGCTCATGGGCAGCACTCAAAAAAGCCTCAAAGTCTTCCAGATTACCATAGATGGGGTTGACACTAGTGTAGTCAGCAATGTCATAACCATCATCGCGCAGCGGCGAAGGGAAAAAAGGCAACACCCAAATTGCCGTTACTCCCAAATCTTGTAGATAATCTAATTTTTCTGTTAAACCACGAAAGTCGCCTATGCCATCACCATCACTATCAGCAAAAGCACGTACAGGCACTTCGTAAATGACCGCATCTTTAAACCAAAGTGGATCGTCTTTTAATAATGGATGTTGCATAGTCTATGCTGCTTATTTCCCTCAGTTATTGTAATCATCAGACTTGCTTACTGTTGTTTAAAATTTTTTGAGCAAAAAATTTTGTCCGATGTGCTTATATGGTTTCAGCACATAATAACCACAAGTAGTCATCCAAACCTTCTCTCTTAAGAGGGGCAAGAATAGCACCGATATTTTGCAAACATAAAGAAAATGCTTTTCAGTAATGTCTCATGAGTTTTTCAAGAGCAAGTGGAATTTTGTTACACCCTACTTCTTTACCAAGTCAATTTGGAATTGGGGATTTAGGTAAATCGGCTTATGAATTTGTAGATTTTTTAGACAGGAGTGGACAGAAACTCTGGCAAATACTGCCTTTGGGGCCTACAGGTTACGAACACTCGCCGTATATCATGAATTTTAGTACTTTCGCCGGCAATCCCCTGTTAATTAGCTTAGAGGAGTTGGTAAAAGAGAATTTACTATCTGAGGAAGAATTGACACCTTTACCAGAAAGTGCCTCTCAAAATCCTAACCAAGTGCATTTTGATGCAGTAATTCCTCACAAAACGAAATTTCTCCGCCTTGCTTTTAAACGTTTTCAGCAAACTTTAAACGAGAAATCAAACCCAGAGTTTGAGCAATTTTGTCAGGAGATGTCGGCTTGGCTCGATGATTACGTGCTATTTATGGCGCTACTGGAAGCTAATGATGGTAAAGCGTGGAGTGACTGGGAAAGTACTCTTGCCCGCCGTGAACCCGGTGCTTTGCAAGCTGCTACTGAGAAATTCCAGGAAGAAATTTTCTACCATAAGTTCCTACAATTTAAATTCTTCCAGCAGTGGTCAAGGCTGCGCACTTACGCCAACGACAAAAATATTAAAATAGTTGGTGATATCTCTATTTATGTCTGCCATAACAGCGCAGATGTGTGGGCAACTCCAGACATTTTTCAACTTGATCCGCAGACTTTAGCACCTGCCTATATAGCCGGGGTTCCGCCAGACTACTTCAGTGCTACCGGGCAGTTGTGGGGAAATCCGGTTTACGATTGGGATAAGTTGCAGCAAACTAACTTTGCTTGGTGGATTGAGCGATTTAGAGCTACATTACAATATGTAGATATCGTGAGAATTGACCATTTCCGGGGTTTTGAGGCTTACTGGCGAGTACCTGCGGGGGAAGAAACTGCGATTAATGGCGAGTGGATTAAAGCTCCAGGAGTCGAATTTTTTGAAACCCTTGGTGAAACCTTGGGTAGTTTACTAGTGATGGCAGAAGATTTGGGAATTATCACCCCAGAAGTAGAAGAACTGCGCGATCGCTTTGATTTTCCAGGTATGCGGATTTTGCAGTTTGCTTTCAGTGGTGATTCTGACAATGCTTACCTGCCACACCATTATGTCAAAAATTGTGTAGTTTACCCAGGCACTCACGACAACGATACTGCGATCGGTTGGTGGCAGCAGGCAACAGCACAAGAAAAGCAGATGGTTGCAAAATACTTGGGTTACACTTTGCCAGAGGAAATTAAAGAAATCAATTGGCTATTCATCCGCATGGCTTTAGCTTCAGTTGCAGATCTGGCAATTATTCCACTCCAAGATATTTTGGGCTTGGATGGCAGTGGCAGAATGAACGATCCAAGTGTGAATGCAGGTAACTGGCGTTGGCGTTACAGCAGTTCTGAACAGTTAACTCCAGAATTAAGTCAGCGGTTGTTGGAGATGACACAGCTTTATTGCCGTTAAGTTTTTGTTGCTTCAAGGAGCACCAGAAAATAGATTATCCAAGCTTTTGGGATGGGCATCCTGTTCATCCCTATTTTTTGGCTCATACTCAACACCGAAATCTTTTGAGAAAAGCTGACACGGCTAGTTACTTTCAGTACTGCACCTTAGTTTAATTTTTGAATTATGCGATCGCACGAGCGCCGATGTTCATAGTCGTATTAAAGCACTAAAAAAATACCTGAGTGCAAATCTTAAAAAAATATTAAATATTACGATTTTTTGCTAATTAGATGAAAATCTAAATATAAGCTTAAATTTCGTTATTAAACGGGGTCAGCTTTCATAAAGACCCTGAATATAAAAACCCTGTGGATTTAGCGTCAGTCTCACCGCAAATGAGTTTGGCGCTATTTTTCAAAAAAGTTATAGATATGACTCAATTACTCAATCCCTTACTGTCTACTGATTTCAATCACATCCTCTGTCACTTTGCCAACAATACCAGCCAGATTCAAATTGCTCGCATCTCTAATATTCCAGGCTGGTTCTTTGAGCGTGTTGTGTTTCCAGGACAACGGCTGATTTTCCAAGCACCACCAAATGCTTGTCTAGAAATTTATACACCAGAGATGGTAACTGCTCTTGTGTGCGATCGCATCGATTGTATCCAAATGCAAGTAAAAAGCTTTACATCGGTTAGAGGTTGTGGCTAAATGACCTTTATGGAAGCTGTTTCCCAGTTCTTAGCTTATAAATTCCCTTTTTGGGGTGTTTGTCACTTAAGCTTTGTTCCGGAAACAAGAACAATTTATGTCCACTGCCTGACTCCTGGTAGAAGAACTGCGATACTTAAGGATGCGAAAGCAATAGCCGATCTAGATATCGGCGTTGACAAGTTTATTGTTATCCATCCAGGCTATTCTTACATTATTATTCCCCACATTCGCCTCAGAGGCGTTGAAATTGCTTGTGTTAGGATCATTGACTAATCATTAAAATTCTGATGATGCTAAACTACTGTTCCATTCGCAATAGTGGCATTTTTTAACACCACAATGATACCGCTCTTAATATAAAAGCCCCGCTCTGACTGATCTGCTTCTTCAATTTGTTGTTTGTTAATCAGTTGTACGTTACTACCGATGCGTGCATTTTTATCAACGATCGCACGGCGAATGATCGTATTTTCTCCAATACCGATGGGTACACTCTCAGGAGCTACATTACTTTGCTGTTTTGTATGTGTTTGATAGTAATCTGCACCCATAATCAGAGTGTCCTCAATTGTACACCCTGCCTCTACTTGCGTGCGGATGCCCAAAACAGAGTGGTGAATCTGGCTATCTTTGATAATGCAACCTTCCCCAATCATAGAATCAGTGACTTGGCAATTCTGAAATTTACTTGGGGGTAGCGATCGCCCTCTGGTGTAAATGGGTGCTTTTTCATCGTAGAAACTAAATGGTGGCTGTGGGTGCTTCGTCAGTGCTAAATTTGCCTCATAGAAAGCTTCAATCGTGCCAATATCCTCCCAGTAGCCATCAAATAGGTAAGCCTGAATGTTGTGAGTTGTTGCCGCTGCTGGAATAATTTCCTTACCAAAATCAGTTTGAGTGGGAAATTTCTCCAACAAATCTACTAACACCTCTGGCTTAAAGACATAAATCCCCATCGAGGCTATGTAGGGCTTTTGTTTGGCTTGTTCTGGTGTTAAACCTAGTAGAGTCGTGTCAACACGCATTGCTTGCAATGCTTCACCTTTGGGTTTTTCACTAAAGCTGAGAATTCTACCAGCACGATCCATCTTCATCAAGCCAAATGCAGAGGCGTGCTTTTCATCCATTGGCACAACAGCGATCGTGATATCAGCGTTGGTTTCCCGGTGGCGCTGTATAAAATCGCTATAATCCATGCGATATAGGTGATCCCCAGAGAGAATTAGATATTCGCTAGTATCCCATTCTTTAAATAGCCACAGATATTGACGAACGGCATCTGCTGTCCCTTGAAACCAGTTAGAACTTTGTGGAGTTTGTTGAGCAGCTAGAACCTCAACGAATCCTTCATGAAAGCCAGAGAAGTTGTAAGCATGGGCAAGGTGACGATTGAGAGATGCTGAATTGAATTGTGTTAGCACATAGATTTTATAGATTTCGGAATTTATACAGTTACTAACGGGAATATCAATGAGGCGATATTTCCCTGCTAGAGAAACAGCTGGTTTGGCACGGAGCTTGGTTAAGGGATAAAGTCGGGTACCAGCACCTCCACCCAGAATGATTGCAAGTACTTTTTTCACAGCAACCTCATTTGCTAGTTCTTATTCTTCCGAAATCGGCTGATTAGTTTTTACCTCAATCGTCAATAGTTTGAGCGGATGAGAGTACACTCATCGACTTTAAACCATCGTCTCTTACCACGTCGCATTTTTACTAAAACACGACCAGGTTGCCACCAAGTAGAAGGAATAACAATACCGTTACTCCCATTGGGGAGTTGGACAAGTGTACCTGGAATGATAGTCATAGAAACTTATGAAAAATTAGAGATTTTGAGAGGAAATTAAAAAATTATTCTTGGAAATCCATGTTGATTGCCTTCCAAATCAGAGAAATTCCACGGGTATGAATACTCGTGAAAAACTTGATTGGAAGCGCAGATAGCAGAATGTTAAGGAAATCTAAAGAATGATAAAAGTTTAGCTAATCTTTATGTTTGTTTTAATGATTTAAATATTTATTTACATAAATCAAGTTAAACACTTGAGTTTACGTAACATTTTCTTAACATCAGGGTGTAAGCCTTAGTATCTATGCAATTTCGTGAAAGTCCAGTATTCTAAATTTGAGTTAGGCGCTTTGGTAAAGTTACAGTTATCTTTGTCCCTTGCTCCTGGTGACTTTCTAACCTAATTTCACCACCATGCAACTCGACGCAAGTTTTGACAATGGCTAATCCTAAGCCTGTTCCCGGAATTTTACCAACTTTATTACCCTGACTCAGAGATGCCAGCAAGTTTTGTTGATCCTCGATTGGTATACCAATTCCCTCATCTTTAACTTCAAAAAGGATATACGAATCATCTCCCATCAGGTGAACTTCAATATTTCCACCTTCTGGGGAAGACTTAATGGCGTTTGAGAGTAAATTAGCTAAAATTGGGCGCAATAGTTTAGCATCGCCCCAAAAACCCCTTGTATTTCCTGTAATTTTGAAAGTTAATTGGTGGCGATCGCTAATTTTTTTTCGCTGTTCTTCAATAATGTCACAGAAGAATTGCAATAATTCAAATGGCAATGGTGTAAAACTTACTTTGCCAAATTCAAGTTTCTCAATCACCAGCAGGTTATCTACTAGTTGACTCATTTGTCTGGCTTTGTCTTCAATCAATTCCAAGAAATGCTGATTTTTCGACTCATCCAACTTTTGATGATGTTGCAAAAGCGTTGATGCTGCTACCAGAATAGATGCTAAGAAAGTTCGATATTCACAAGAAACTGTTGTGACAAACTGAGATTTAAAAGCGTTGAGTTGCTTTTGATTCTCCAAGTCTACAAGTGCTTTGGTAAATCTTTCTGCCTGATGAATAGTACTCGCTAGATGCTCCACTAATTCATTGAGAATGTCTATTTCATCTGGCTGCCACTGCTGCTTGTCTGAACTTTGAGAGACAACTAACAAGCCCCACAGCTTGGTAAAAGTTTCCTCAGAGTCATCATTCAGCAAAATTGGAACTAGTATATATGTTTTTTTGGGGACTTTCTTGTGATGATCACATATTAGTATTGAAGCTTGAGTGTTGTTTTCTTTTCTTGCTTGGAATTCCTCAACAAAAGCCCTGATTTTTTCGAGTGGAGTACGGAAACTGCTCCAGCCAGCCTCACATAGCTTCTTGAGATTGAATGGAGCGGGTTTGCTTGTGAAGTTGTGATCTGAATTAGAAATGACTTGGTAGATTGTGAGTTGCTCACACTCTAAAAGTTGCTGTACTTCCTGGGCAGTCGTCTGTAGGATTTGTTCTAAGTTGAATGATTGACGAATGCGTACAGCGATCGTTGCAGCTAATTGCTGTTGTTTTTGCATCTTGCTGAACTGGTTTTGCAGATGTGATTTTTGGATCGCATTGCGAACAGTCAGTTGCAGCACATCTGGTTGTAGATGTTGTTTTACCAAGTAATCTTGAGCGCCCAGTTTCATTGCTTGTACAGCAACCCGTTCATCACCTTGTCCAGTTAACATGATCACAGGGAGCTTGACTTCCAAATGTTGTTGTTTTAGTTCATCTAGAAACTCAAGCCCGCTCATATCAGGCAGACAAAAGTCAAGCAGAATTGCATCACAGTGTTTTTTTTGGCAAAGCTCAAGCCCCACCTCTGCTGAGGCAGCTTCCAAAATTTGGTAAGACTGGTGAGGATCGCTTAAAAGGTATTCACGATAAACTTCTCGATCCTCCGCACAATCATCAGCAATCAGGAGTGTCCAAACATTTGACATGAAGAAAACAGGAGAAATCTCCTTGATTTAAAAAAGTCGTAGATTGCAAATTATAAATAAAATTGACGTGTAAAAAATTTTTTATACTTTCTAATTATATCAAATTTTTCAGGATAAACGCGATATTTCCCGCCTTTACAAGGTTTTACAAGATGAGGGGAGCGCTGCCTCCCCCAGTAAACTCTCTTTGCATACGGCTACCGTACAGTGTCGAGAAAGCACCCTTTTCATTGAGTTGAATTAGAAATTGGTGAAATATTAACTTCCAACCAGTACTCTACAAATGCTTGAACTGTTTTCTCTAATTCAGTAGAGTCCACTGGTTTAATCAGATAACCATTTGCTCCTTTTTGATAACAAAATTCAATGTCTTTGGGATTTGAGGAAGTTGTAAAGACGACGATTGGAATTTCTCTCAAATTCCGATCTTGCTTGAGTTGCTCTAGCACATCACGCCCATCAGTACCCGGTAAATTTAGGTCGAGCAAGATCACAGAGGGACGTGGCACACTATCTTGATTACCATAATCCCCTTCTTGATAAAGGAAATCTAAAACTTTATCTCCATTGGTACAGCGATAAATAGGATTTTGTACTTCCATTTGCTGCATTAGTAGCTGCAACACCTCAAAATCCTCATCACTATCCTCAGCGATTAATAACGGCTCGCACTGCTTGGTTGCCATTGGGATCATTTAAAGTTTGATATTATCTCATATGATTTTACAATACTTTACATTATTTAATGTATCTTAATTATGCGATAGTAAAGTAAAAAGTTGAACCAACACCTACGGTAGACTCCACCCAAATTCGTCCGCCATGACGTTCAATAATTTTTTTGGTAATTGTCAACCCTGCTCCTGTACCACCACCGTATAGGTGTTGTTCGTGCAACCGCTTAAACAACCGGAAGATGATGTCGAGATGTCGTTCTCGAATGCCGATGCCGTTATCTTTGACGTAGAAAGTAATTAGGGCATAGGAAGAAGACGCAGCTTCAAGGACGCGGGGAAATTGAATTGAGATATTCTCCGTGTCCTCTTTTTCCAAGTAGCCAATTTCGATCCATTGCTCTGCCTTGTTGTTATACTTGAGAGCATTGCTAAGAAGATTAGTAAAAACTTCACTAATGAGGACAGGATCGCAGTTAACTATAGGTAAAGGTCGCGGAATGCGAATCTGGGCTTGAAAATCTTGACGGCTAATGCGTAAATCTTCCAATACCCTATTGACAATAAGGTTGATATCTGTAGGTACAAAATGTAGCTGTGCTTGCCCCAGTCGTGAAAACTTGAGTAAGACATCTATCAAAGACTCCATGCGACGGGTAAGACGAATTAAAGTTTGCAAGCGAGATTTACCTACGTCATCTAATACCGACTCATAACCTCTTAACAACAGCGTCGAGAAATTATGAATGCCTCGCAAAGGTTCCTTGAGATCGTGAGAAGCGGCATAGGCGAAAGAATCTAGTTCCTGGTTGCTACGCTCTAATTCTTGATTGATTTGGGCTAATTCATCTGCTTTGTTGAGGACAATACCGACGATCGCATTCCTGAGATCTAACGCTTGCTCCAACTCACACGCTTTCCAAGGCAGTGATGTGAATCGAACTGTTTCTTGCCATTGTTCAAATGATTTGCGGGGAAATAGTGTTACAGTGCCATCTGCCTTTACAGTGGTAGAAGTATAAGTATGTGGATTGCCTGCCCAGTTAACTGTTTGCAAGACTTCCGGACGGAACCAGAGAATATAATATCGCCGCACCTTGGAAATTTGCAGCAGCAGCAAGCCACTCGCAACATCTTTCAATGCCAGAGTTTCTGGATAAAGTCTTGGTAGCAAATTGGTGTGAAATAGGGGATTGCTAACACGAGTATCAGCCCAATCAATTAAGTCACGCACCTGTTCAACTGTTGGTGTTAACCCCACCAGTGTGATTTCATCTTCCAAACAAACAGCTGCTCCTTGGGCATTTACTAAATCCAGCAGACGAGGCGCAGGATTAACGAGTGCTTGTTTAAGATTATTGGCTTGGGAAATTGATTCTATAAAATCTGATTGCAGTGCTCTCAGCTTAACTATGTAGTCTAGTTCTTCGCGATCAACTTTATTGGTTAATTCCGAGACTACGAATTGCGCTAATAATTCGCAGGCTTCGCGAATTTCGTAAGGGACAAATTTCGGTGTCTGATGATGGCAGGAAATTAATCCCCACAGGGTTTGACCTTTGACTAGGGAAATGACCATAATGGCCGCTACACCAATATTTTGATGGTATTCAACACAGCAAGGATCAACACTCCGCAGCACTGCCAAGCTGAAATCGAGTGGTTGCTGAGTCGCTAGGTTTTTTGGCGGAATCAACTCTATTGCTTGCGCACCCAAATCGGGGATGAATCGTGACATACCGCGTTTGTAGGCTTCCCTGACTGACTCTGGTATATCTGTGGCAGGATAGTGTAACTCCAGATAGGACGGTAAATGATCCTGCTTTGTCTCAGCGATTACTTTCCCTGCTCCTTGGGAGTCAAATTGATACACCATGACTCGATCAAACCCAGTCAGATTCCGAATTTCTTGAGTCACTAACCGTAAAAATTCGCTAGTACTGGATATTTGTTGCAGTTGAGCGATCGCTCCTTTGAGGAGAGCAGAAATACTAAAGAAATTTTCTTGTTTGGGTGGAACAATTGGCTCAAGTTCTAGAACAAGAACATTTGTTGTTCGATGTAGCAGAGCGTTAAAGAAGCGATCGCCTATTGGGGTACGAATTAAGATTTTGAGCGGATTTATGCCACTAAAATCTTTCGACAAGCACTTGTTAATTGCTTGAATTTGTGATTTAGCTAGCAATGTATCAAGAGTTTGTCCGAGCAAATTCTGATGGGGGATTCCTAAATGAGCCTGAGTATTAGCGCTTAGTTGTAGAATCCTTAGCTCAGGATGCGATAACACTAAAAGAATGCCATGAGGCTGAATTGAAATAGAAAAATAAATTAATTCGCGATCGTGACTCATCGAACTCCCTGTTTGGGCAGTAGTAATTTCAAACTCGCTCATGGCTTAACATATCGAAACATTTTTGAACGGCACAAGCTCCGGGATGCCCGTAAATACAGCAGTTTTTGGAGTCGATCTGGTAACACAGAAGCTCAACCATTAGCATTTGCTGCTCTAATTTGGACTACAGTTGATCGAAAAATATTTCGATTAATTAAGATCCCTGCAACAATCTAAATAAAATATTAAATTATTTCAAAGGAGATAGGATTTAAAGAATGGCAATTAACAAAATCTAAAGAAAATATTAAAATTTTTCATAAATATACAGGGATAAAACAATGCATATCAACTCTTCGATGCTGCGTTTGACTTGGTCTGTAATTGAAGATACCCCAAGTAGCGAACTGCTTACTCTTACGGATACTGGGTTAATCAAGCTAATCCTGCAACAAATTGCTAGCAAGATTCTATTGAACGGAGAAGAAGTCTGTGCATTGTACACTTACATTGCCTCTAGAACAACGCTGATTCGGGATATTGCGGAATCTCGTGTCTTGGCAATCTAATTCAATGTAAAAGGGCGAACGCAAACCAGCCCTTCTTACAAACACCTTTATAGCCAGTAAAAAGGCAGGAATTTTGGATGAGCGCCGATCTCTTTCCACAAACTAATAGTTGTTACCTGAACCCGGTTGCCTGTTGGCACCAGAGTGAATTGAAATTACCGTTATTAAGCAGCGTTGACAATGCAATAGAAGTATCTGTGATGCCAGCTAATCTCGATACAGAGATTGCACCTTTGGCAATGGATACAATTGATTTGCAAATTTGGATTCCCTCTATCGTCCGGTTGTTTAAAGAACGTATTTGCAGCCAACAAAAACAATTGTATATAGTAACAACTGCCGAGCTTCCTTTATTAACAACCAATATCTCTGACTTAGAGCGGATTTTTGTTAAATTACTAACAAATGCTTGCAATTACACGCCTGTTGGTAAAGCGATCGTTGTCTGTGCATATACGACAACTAACACTACACAACTGAGTGTTAGTCATTCTAGTGTTGAAATTGCAGCCGATAAACAGACTCGAATTTTGAATCCTTGGCAGGGAGAGGAAACTGGATTAGGATTGGTGATGGTGCAAAAATTAGTGCAGCGGTTAGGAGCCTCAATGCTAGTGGAGAGTGCAAATAATCAAATCACCTTCACCGTAAAGTTTCCGCAAAAGCTAACAGCAAAAAAAGGTAATAATTCTAGAGATGGGGATGGCGAGCGTATTCGTTTTCTTAGCTGTTAGTATGGTTAAGGTAGTCCCCAAGCCCTTGTGGGCGGGGATTCAACGACTGGTGTGAGCAGGTAGGCTTTTATGGAAATATCTTAGCGATAATCCTGTCGCTGAATTTGACGCAAACGAGCTGCATCCCGCATACCATATTCAGGACGACAAAAACGATTTAATTGCGCTTCAAAAAATTCTCGATTGGCTTGTAAATGCTTGGGATTTTGATCGTCTAGAGGATATAAAAGTGCTGTTCGCAAAGCTTGAATTACCGCAGAGGTGACATTATACATTGACCGTTGGAAACTGATTCCCAACTGAATCAACATATCATCTTCACCCCGGCAATGCTTTTTGTAATACTCAACTAAATAAGAAGGCAAGAAATGTAACATATCTTGCATTAGTAATGTCGGTGGAATACCTGCTGTACCTACAGGAAACACGTCAGCATAGAGAATTCCATAGTGAAAATCTTCTTGCTTGTCAGGTACTTGCCCGACTTGAGCATTATAAGATTTTGTACCACGGAAAGGGGCAGTACGATAAAAAACAGCTTCTACATAAGGTAATGCTGCTTCGTAAAGCCAGGTGAAGCCTTTAGATTTGGGGATGATTTCGTAGCATTCACCTCGAATATAAACATGATGGTAAATGGGACGTCCGGCGATCGCAAAAATTCCATTCACCAAAAAATTCATAGCATCGGGTACACCTTTAAACCCGCCTTCGTCGTAAATGTCTGACATTTCAAAGAAAACGGGAGCCATGACTTCCCAGAATAAACCAAGATTGGCATAGTAAGACATTTGGCGGCACTGTTCCAAAAACATATCAGGGAACAGTTTGTAAAGTCCCAACATCACAGGATTGCCTTGAAAGTATGCCTTAATTGCTCTGTCGGCATTGGCTTTATACTCTTCGCTATCCAGATAAGCATCAAATTGATTCACTGGCGCATACATATGACGATGCCAGAGCATAGCCCGCATACAAGCTTCAGCAAATTCCATATTGATGCGATCATGGAACAAGTGATGCAATAACTTTGGCATTTTGAAGGTTTCACCTTTTTCCATAAATGCCAAAAGTTCGGGATGGGCAGTTGCTTCACCACGCCAAATTCGTAAATCGGCATCATCACCAGCATAGTGATTGTGGCGCTCTAAATACTCTTTGGGCAAGAAGTATTTAAAAAAGGCTAACGGGTTTAAAAATACACGTTCGGCAATATAAAGCAAGTCACGCCAATAAAAATCCATCGGCACTGCATAAGCTTTATAAATACCGATAATTTGCATCAGGTTTTCTGGCGTATCTGGCAACATCGAACCGCCAGCCTCTAAGCGATGAATTATTTCTGCAAATTCATGAGTTGAAGGCGGTAATTTAGTTACAGGTTTATCTGGAGTTTGTACCATTTAAATTTCCTTTGAGAGTCATTAGTCATTTGTTAGTGGTTAGTAGTTAGTAGGGGAGGCAGCGCGCCCTTGCGGGTTAAGCGCGTCGAGTGCGACTGCCGTGAGGGTTTTGCTGATCATCTCTAGGTTGAAACAGATAATTTATCTTCTAAACCCGCCCGTACAATAGTTGGTAGTTGATGGTTTTCTCCCCTTCATTCCTTGAGGGCTAGTTGAGGAGTCACTGTTTTTTCTAAGGCAGGAATTGTTGCAACAACCGCTGTTGTTGTTGGTTCTATCCAACGCACTAACCAAGTAGGTTGTACTCCCAAGAACAAGATTAAAGCTGCCAAAATTAGAGCTGGCATTTTTTCATACCACTGAACTTTAGGATAGTAGGCAAGGTTGTTGTCGAGTTTGCCGAAACAGGTGCGGTTGAGGAGGATGACAAAATAAACGGCTGTTAAGCCAGAAGCGACTACGCACATTAATGTTGGAATAGGAAAGACAGAAAAAGTGCCTTGAAAGACGATAAATTCAGCAATAAATCCTGTCATCCCAGGAATACCTGCACTAGCCATTCCGCCTAAGACAAGTAAGGCGCTAATAAAGGGTAAACCTCGGATCGGACTCATCAAGCCATTAAGTTTATCTAATTCGCGAGTTCCCACCTTTGCTTCTACAACTCCCACCAAATGGAAGAGGATAGCGAGGATAATACCGTGGCTAACCATTTGGGCAACTGCACCAACAAGTGCTAACGAGGTGCTGGCAGCAGCAGCTAGAAGTATGTAACCCATGTGTCCGATGGAACTGTATGCCACCATGCGCTTGATGTCTTTTTGAGCGATCGCGACGACAGCTCCATAGATAGCACTTACTGCTCCCCAAGTTGCCAATGATGGGGCGAGAATGCTCCAAGCTTGGGGAAACAACATCATGCCAAAGCGCAAAATACCATAGGTTCCTAGTTTTGCTAATACACCACCGAGAAGAATCGCGATCGGGGCGGAAGCTTCGACGTAAGCATCTGGTAACCAGGTATGCAAAGGAATTAGGGGAATTTTAATCCCAAAACCTATTAATATTCCCAGCAGTAGAGTGATTTGCAGTACCGTTGATAAAGCTTGGGTAGAGAGGGAATCGTAATTGAAGTTGGGGGAACCAGTTAGCCAAACTATACCTAAGAAAGTAGCTAAAATCAAGGCTCCGGAAACAGCAGTATAAATGAGGAATTTAATTCCAGCGTAGGCTCGTCTTTGCCCTCCCCAAATCGAAATCAGCAAATAAAAGGGTATTAATTCAAGTTCGTAAAACAGGAAAAACAGTAATAAATTCTCTGCTAGAAATGCACCCGCAACTCCACCACTCACTAATAAAATTAGGGAATAAAAAAGCCGGGGACGTTCTGTCTGCTGACTGCTGCTGTAAATAGCGATCCAAGTAAGTAAGCTATTTAGAATCAGCATTAAGATGGAAATTCCATCAACTCCAAGTTGATAACTTAAACCAAGAGTTTCGTTCCAGGGTAAATACTCTTTTAATTGCATCCCTGGATTGTTGATATCAAATTTGAAGAGAATGAAAAGATTCCACAGAAGAACTATCCCAGCCAGAGTTAATGCTCCTAAACGGATGCGATTAGCAGGAATATTGCCAGGTAATAATGCTATTAAAGCGGCAGTAATAATTGGGAGCCAAATCAAAACACTGAGCATGGTTAATTGAGAATTTTAAAGTTTGTATCACCCTACTTTTTGTTTATTAAATATTAACTTAGCATAGTGACTCTTCCAGTATCTAAATCATAATAGCCACCAACAACTATCAGCTTTTTATCTGCTATTAATTGAGCAAGAACTGGAGATTTTTTTAATTTTTCTACTTGTGCTACAACATTGGCTTTACTACAGTTTTCTAACTTATCTCCAGGTAGATTTTTGGCTTTTTCTATCCCAGGCTTGATGGCCTCCAGTAAGCTACCAATGTAACCTGGAACTTGAGCACCTTTAATAGTGGCATCTACCGCACCACATCTTTTATGTCCTAGTACCATAATTACTTTTGAACCTAATACTAGGCTGCCAAATTCGAGACTACCAATTTCTTCTGGTATTGCAATATTGCCTGCTACACGGCATACAAATAAATCCCCAAATCCTTGGTCAAAGATAATCTCTGAAGGTACCCGTGAATCTGCACAACCGAGAATAGAAGCAAATGGTTTCTGAGTTTTAGCAACTTCTACTAGTCGTTGATAATTCAAATCTTTCCGTTTTCTTTTGACAAACCTTTCATTACCTGATAGCAGTTCTTTGAGTGCTTTGTCAGGAGAAATATCATTTGTTGCAACTGCTTTTGGTGAGAAAACTAACTCTGAGCCTAATCCCGCAGTTACTACACCCGTACCTACTGTTGCCGCACCTAATTTCAGTAAGTTTCTTCTTGAAAAATTTTTGTTCACAGCATTCTTCTCACTCTTTAAAAATGACAGACAAATTACTAGTTTTTAATTGCTAATTCCATTCTGACTAAAACTAGATATCTAGACAAAACTAAACATAAAAATTTTATGTTTAGAAACTAAATTGAAAAAGCCTTTTTCCCTTTGCCTCCTGCTTCCTGCTTTTTGCCTTTTACTCAAAACATCAATTCCAAAAACTGATTTCCCCAAAACGGCCAAGTCACAAACATTCCCAAAACGCCAACTCCAAGCAGAACTGTAAAAGCATAAAATTGAGTTTGTCCGGAGGTTATGTACTTGAGACTTTCACCACCACCAATAGAAGCCAAACCAACTAAATTAACAATGCCATCAACGACAAAGCGGTCAACAATATCGGCTAGTTTAGAAAGCAGATCAACACTCAAAACAATACTCATCCGATAGAGTTTTGGAGTGTAAAAGTCGTAGGCAATCAAATCTTGCAAAGGCTGCCAAGGCAAACGAATTGGTTTGGGAATAAGATTGCTTAGATAGACAACACAACTGATGCTGCAACCAAAAATACTCGACCACATCAGTAGTAAAGCAACATCTTTATTTAGACTTACCCAACTTGGTAAAAGTGATAAACTTTGCAACACCAAAGGCAAATGTAGAACAAAACCAAATAAAATCATCATGGGCAGAGCCATAGGCCAATGAACTTCTGGCGATCGCTCGCTCATTGGCTTGGGTGTACCACCAAAAATCAAACAAAATTCTCTTGTCAAACTAAAAGCTGTTAAAACGTTGACTGCAATTACCACTCCTACCAGCCAAGGTTGTATTTCCCACAGCCCTGAAGCTAATTCCAACAATGCCCAAAAGCTTCCTAAAGGTGGGAAACCAATTAATCCCAAAGTTCCAATTATATAGGCAAGTCCTGACATCGGACGGCGTGACCACAATCCACCCAGTTGAGTAACATTTTGAGTAATACTGTTCCAGATAATTCCACCAGTACTCATTACCAACAATGCTGCCGAGAGGGCGTGGGTAAGTACCAATAACAGCGCAGCTTCATCTTGTTGCGTACCTACAGCAATAAACACCAAACCCATATAAGTGCTTACTGAATAGGATAAGCAGCGTTTGATATCTATTTGAGCGATCGCAATTATTGAACCACCAAGTGCCGTTACTCCACCAATAGCTACCATTGCAGCAGAGGCGATCGGCGACAGACTCAAAACAGGTTGCAGTTTAATTAGTACCCAAGCACCGCTCGCCACTACCACCGAGTTACGTAAAATGGTACTGGGAACAGGCCCTTCCATTGCCTCATCTAACCACAAATGTAGAGGAAATTGAGCGCATTTACCCATCGGCCCGGCAATTAGTGCCAAACCAACCAATGCCATCACTGTAGGATCAACATTGGCAGTAGCCGCCCAATTAGCTAATTCGGTATAATTCCAAGTTCCAGCTAAAGGCCATATCGCCAGTACCCCCATTAACAGAAATAAGTCGCCTACCCGCTTCGTTAGAAAAGCGTCTCTAGCACCAGTAACTACTAGAGGCTGGCTAAACCACAGCCCGACTAACAAGTAGGTTCCTAAAGTCAAGATTTCCAGAATTACATAGCTAAAGAATAAGTTGTTGCAAAGGGCTAAAGCACAAAGTCCTGCTTCAAATAAACCCAGCAGAGAATAAAAGCGTCCCCAACCCCAGTCCATTTCCATGTAACCAATGGCGAAAATCTGCGCCAGCAAATTCAAGCCAGCAATAACCACCATTGCACCTACACTTACCGAGGAAATTTCTAAATCTATAGAGAGGTTTAAACCAGCAACACTCAACCAAGGTATGGACACTTCATAAGGTGGCTGACTCCACGCGGCTGGAAATGCCAGTGTAGAATGCAGGAAAGCGAGAAATGTCATAATTAAGTTGACATAACCCGCAGGTCTTGGCCCGGTGCGGCGAATAATTCCAGGCGACCAAGGCACAGCAAGCAATCCACCAATCAAAGCGTAACAAGGCACCAGCCAAACAGTTTCAAGCAAGAATTGAGCCATAGACTCATCTACCTCTAAATATGCAGAAAAACAAAGAGCGGTCGTGAAAACACAACCGTTGCTTCCAAGCAAAGTAAAGTATGAAAAAAATTTAATTTTTGTTTAATCTCTATTAAAGATAGATTAACCTTATATGTCCAAAAATGGAATTACCTAACCTAGATAATTAAACGATATTTGCTCTAATAAATTCTTATATTTTGATTCTCAAATGATTACCATAGTTTTAACTCTATACATAATTTACTAATATAAATTTATACAGGATAATCTTGACATAGCTGCGATCGCCAGAATCTCGATGATGAGTATTGGAACCTCAACGATGAGTCTTGAAACTGCTGTTGCCACATTAGTAGAAGCGGCGAATAAGCTACTACCTGCGATTTCTAATACCAATTTGAAAAAAGAATGCGACAAATAGACATTGTACAGACGTGCCATTGCACGTCTGTACATCAGGATGTGTTGCAAACACTTTTTGAATCGGTACAAGCTATTTGGTTTGGGCTAATTCATCTAAAATTGTTTATTAGGAACTTCCAATTAAAAAAATCTCCAATTTATAGTAGGGTATGTTAGGACAATAGTCTGTAACGCACCATCAACTCCTCTAAAAATGGCGGATTACGCTTCGCTAACCCAACGGCAATAAGCGGGAGGAACATCCACACCCGGACACTTGCTATAACGGGGGGCTTTGAGGGCCGTGGTAAGCCATCACTGCGGACGGGTTTCCAACGGACAGTTCCTACAACGGGGGAGATCCCCGCAACGCAGTATCCTCGCTTTTTGCCTCCTCTACATTGATTGAATAATTTATTTTTTGGTAATTCCTTATGAGGTTGATATGGCTTTTAGTGGCTACAAAACCATAGGCGAAGTTCTTAAAGCTTTTCAAGTCACTTATAAAGAAGCAAACTTTGTTGTCGAAATTCCATTTGATATCTCTAACTACTTTCGTGAAGACTTAGAAACAGTCATGCGCGAAGGTGTTGTTGATAACTCAGAGTTTGCAATCTGTGAAAATCTAATTTACCCAGTACTGAAAGAAGTTTGGAAGCGCTACAGCAGCAAATTTATTTTGTGGAGCCATCAGTCTCTCAATTACTATGAGAAATTATCCGGTTTTCCTGAATATATTCTGGCGAAAAGGTCACCTTTAGGAAAAGTTGTATTTGATAAATCTTACTTTATTTTAGTAGAAGCCAAACAAGATAACTTTGAAGCTGGTTGGGCGCAATGCCTAGCAGAAATGATTGCTGCTGAAAGACTTAATAATGAGCTGCAAATTACTATATATGGTATTGTTTCTAATGGAGGCTTATGGCAGTTTGGCAAACTTGAAGGTAATTCATTTACTAGAAATATTGCTCCATACACAATTTATGAGCTAGAAAAACTCTTTGCTGCTGTTAATTATGTCTTCCAACAGTGTGAATCGCAGCTCAATAATTTAGTAACAGCTTAATTTTGCATCAACTAATAGGATAGTACTGAGTCACTATCGATACTGGTTGCTCAACCTCACTGATAGGAGCAGGTTTCATTTCCCCACGAAAGTCTAGTATTTGGACAAGCAGAAGGTAGGCGATCGCTAAAATAATTGAGATAGCACCTGTAATAATGGCAACAATTTTTGAGCGTTTCATTTAGTGTTTACTAACTTACTTTTAATAGTTTATCAAAGTTAACAATCAATAGTATTCTCCGCCTGAGCGCGTTTGTTTGTCTACTCATTCTGAGAAACTTGCTGTGGCTTCAGAAAAATATTTATTCAAAAAAGTAACCCAGTCACAGAAAGTAGCAACTAGTACAACTCCAACACATGGGAGGTATGTTGATGATTGCTCTGGCTGGTATTTCTGGGCTGGGAATAGCAGGAAATTAATTTGGCGAATTTGTACGTTGAGATTAACCGATAATAGCTGTAGTTAAGAAGACAGTACCAATAGCAGCGATAGCCAAGCCAGCAAACCGTAACATTTTTATACCACTAAATTTGTTACTAATAGCAGTACCAATCAGTAAAGCACCAATTGCAACTACGTACTGAATCACACTAAAGCCTGCTAAGTAAGCAATCAAAGGTGTCATTTGAGCACCAACGATGGATTCGCCGTAAGCGTAGCCGTGGAATAAACCTGCGATCGCACCTAATCCTGCTAGTACTAACCAGTTGGGTTTGCGAGACAATAGCAGCATCACTCCAAAGGCAACTACAGAAAAAGCAATAATAATTTCAGGAAATGGTAAATCATAGTTGAGAACGTGAATACCTGTTCCTGTCATTGCAGTTAATACAAAAGCTGCGGGAATTAAAAAACTATTCTGCTGACCGATGCTAAGTAAACCTATAGCTACAACAAAAGCAAAATGGTCTAGTCCAATAACTGGGTGCGCTAAACCAGATATGAATCCTTCAAAGAAGTTAGACGGAACTTTACCACTTAAGGCGTGATGGGCTAAAACTGGATCAGTAGAACTTAGTAGCCCTAAGCAAACTACAGACGCAATTATTATATACAGTTTTCCTGATGACAATGCAGAGGATTTAGTTTTCTTTGCAGTATAAAGCTGGATCTTAGACATTTGATACCTCCCTGTTTAGGGTGATTAGTACATCGGTAAATATTTTGGTTACAAAAGTACAAAGTTAAAATTTTACCAATGTAACTTTCAGACGTGATCGCATAATATGCAATCCTACTGATGTGATGGTGACAAATTTATATTTATTCAATGATTTATACAAGTCTTTGTCCAAAACATGACTCGTTCCGACAAGTGCCTCAGTCTTCTTGATTAGTTTTGTTTGCTTGCAACTATGCTCCTCTAGAGTAATATTACATCCAAATCTAATATCTCCTTTTACCCTACACCCTGGAAGGGTGTGGCTACACAAATAAAGCCCGCCTACGCGGGCTACACAGAAAAAGGGTTGAACAACCGGATTTGGTATAAAAAAGTCTATTTAGGCGACAGGAACGCGATACTTGTTAATAGTGTTGTGTGTATTCTTGGTTAATCTCTATGTCTTTGACTGAAGGAATTCTTTCTCAACTACCGGGTGATGTTTTAGGAGGTTTGCGTCGCGCAGATAAAGTTTTATCATCCATCAAGTCAGGAACCGCACCAGTGCCAATGGTAGTTAAAGAAAGTCAGCAAAATTTAGGTGCTGTAGATTGGGATGTTTTAGTTTGCGGTGGTACTTTGGGGATTTTCATTGGTTGTGCCTTAGCTTTGCAAGGGGTGCGAGTAGGATTAATTGAGCGGGGAATTTTGCGGGGAAGAGAGCAAGAATGGAATATTTCTCGCCATGAATTACAAGTTTTTGTGCAATTGGGCTTGTTAACAGACGCAGAATTAGAAACAGCGATCGCCACAGAATACAATCCCGCTAGAGTGGGCTTTCACAATGGCATAGAAGTTTGGGTGCAAGATGTCTTGAATATTGGTGTAGATCCAGTGTATTTACTGGAAACTTTAAAACAAAGATTTCTTGCTGCTGGTGGCAAGTTATTTGAAAACACGCCCTTTGATGAGGTAGTAGTTCACCCAGACGGAGTAATTGTCAACAACCAATACAAAGCCAGATTATTAATTGATGCGATGGGGCATCTTTCAGCGATCGCTCAACAAGCACGACAAGGACAAAAACCAGATGCCATATGCTTAGTTGTCGGAAGTTGCGCTCAAGGCTTTCCTAACAACAGCACAGGTGATTTATTGTTGTCGTTTACACCTATACAAAATCAATGCCAATACTTTTGGGAAGCTTTTCCTGCTAGAGATGGCAGAACTACGTATATGTTTACCTACATGGATGCAGATCCACAACGCTTGGGTTTAGAAGCTCTATTTGAGGATTATCTGCATTTAATGCCGAAATATCAAGGTGTAAAATTAAACCAGCTAACATTTCAAAGAGCGCTATTTGGCTTCTTTCCTTCCTATCGCCAAAGCCCACTTCAAACCCCTTGGAGCCGCATTTTACCAGTAGGAGATAGCAGCGGCAGTCAATCACCTCTGAGTTTTGGGGGTTTTGGTGCAATGATACGTCACTTGCAGCGTTTAACTCAGGGCATTTATGAAGCACTGCAAACCAATCAATTATCTGCTAAGGCGCTAAGATTACTACAACCATATCAACCGAATTTAAGTGTTACTTGGCTATTTCAAAAAGCAATGAGTGTTGGTGTAGAGCAAAAAATTGCTCCCGATCAAATTAATCAATTGCTCTCAGCAGTATTTGCAGAAATGCAAAGCTTGGGCGAACCCGTATTAAAACCATTTTTGCAAGATGTAGTCAACTTTTCGGGACTAACGCAAACATTATTAAAGACGAATTTTGCACATCCGGAAATAGTTGTCAAAATTATTCCACAAGTAGGTTTAGCAGCTTTGCTAGATTGGATGATTCATTATGGGAATTTAGGGATTTATTCTCTGTTGTTTCGATTGAGCAAAAAGTTAGAACCTTGGGAAAATAATTTACCCAACACTACTAAATACTATTGGCATCGCTGGGTTGATGCATGGAAGTTTGGTTCTGGAGGTGATAATTAGTATGATGCTAATGAATAGGTAAAGTCGTGTCATCTAGAGGTAGGTTTTCTGGTTGTTCTTCAGATTAACGGTGGTAGGATTTACAGGTGAATAAGATGTGTTTATTTATGAGAATTAAGGAGTGTTGACAAGATATTTCTCCAGATCATCAAGGATAGCGTTAATCGCAAAAATATCTGAACTATGCCAATGTCCGCCTACAAAATAAACTTTATTTTTTTGAAAAACTTCGAGTTGTGACCATAAAGGACTTTGTTTGAGTTTCTCTAACGTCTTCTTATCATCTTCCCTTTCCCAAGATACAAAGAAGAGAACGTCCCCATCAATATCAAATATTTTTTCCTTAGATATATTTTCGATATAGAATATATCCCTTCTCTGTGATTTGGGACGTTGTAGACTAATATCCTGCAAAACTGATCCAGAGAAATGCTTTTCTCCATAAGACCAAATGCCGTATTCTGAAGATGTATTTGCAATGGATACCTCCACAGTTTTGAGGCGGTTCCCCAAAGCTTGCTTCAGGTTTTCCACCCGTTGCCAATACTCATCCATTAATTGTTTATTAACCTCTTGTTTCCCCAAAACAGTAGCAAGTTCCTCCAATTGCTCCTTCCAGGTTGGGGGAGGAAAAGGTATGTTTAATACAACTGTAGGTGCAATGTATGATAGCTGTTTGTAGATACCTTTCAAACCAGAGCTAGATATAATTAAGTCAGGTTTCAGTCGTAATATTTTTTCGATATCAGGGGAATTTAAGCCTCCTACAGACTCTACTTGGTCTACTTTACCTTGAAGATACCTTGGAAGGGGAAAACCTGGAACATACGCTGCGGCGATAGGTCGTATACCCAGTGCCAAACTATTGGCTAAAGTATCTTGTCTAAGGGTCACGACTCGTTGAGGGTTGCGAGGAATGCAAGTGCTACCCATTACGTGTTGCACGATTCGGCAATCCTCAACAGGCTGTTTATAGCTAGTAATACTGGTATCGTTAGTTGTGTTGCAAGCCGAAACCAGTATGACTGTTAAGATACTCAAAAGCATCAGATGAGTGAGGCGACGCAAAGAGATACTTGTCAACATCTAACACCCTAAAACTTCCAGGAAATCGTACCTTGAACGGTGAAAGGTTCACCTGGAGCAACAAGTGTTCCAGATCCAAATCGACTGTTATAGTAATCTACATTAAAGAGATTGCGGAAATTGATGGCAGCGCGGAATTGGTCACGCTCATAGAAAATGGCAGCATCGGTACGGAAGTAACTGGGTAGCTCTAAGGTATTAGCCAAATCTGCTGCTCTCTCTCCAAAATAATAGAAGCCTAAACCAAACCCCAGTCCTTGCAAATCACCTTGTTGAATTCTGTAAGTTGTCCATAGGTTGAATGAGTGTTCGGGAGCAGCAAATAATCGATTACCCTCTGGAATTGTATTATCTTTCGTGACTCTGGCATCGTTGTAGGCATAACCGCCAATAATGTTCCATCCTGGTAAAATTTCGCCACTGATATCCAATTCAATTCCTCGACTGTTTTGTTCTCCAGTTTGAACTGAAAAATCAGGATTATTTGGATCAGTTGTCGTCACATTGGAGCGGGTTAAATCATAGAAGGCGAGGGTGGTAGAAAGTTTGCTAGTCAAGTCAGCTTTGATCCCGACTTCATACTGGGTTCCGCGCTCTGGCTGGAACGCTTCTCCCGTGGCAGATATACCGATTGTAGGAGCAAATGATCGAGCAAAACTGGCATACAAAGAAATGGGCTGGATCGGCTGATAAACAATCCCCACTCGTGGGCTAAATGCAGTGTCCGATTGGCTGGTTTCTACATTTGTTAGTCGATCCGTTGTGCGCTCCTTAAATATATCCACCCGTCCGCCTAGCAGAAGTTTCAAGTTTTCAGCAAGAGTGATTTGATCTTGGAGGTAAATACTAAGCGTATCTCTAGTTGTGAAGCTGTCTGAGTTACGAACACCAGTTGGAGCAATGGTGTTGTTATAGACTGGATCGAAGATGTCTACTGGGGCAACAGAAAAAATGTTATTTTCAAAGCTTAAATCACTTGTATTTCGACTCAAACTAAAGCCAAATAGCAGTTGATGATTGATTGAACCAGTGTTGAATTTACCCAATAAGTTGGTATCTAGATAATAGCTATCGTAAAATTGACTGCCAATAATCGCCCTTCTATTCAGCGTGCGATTATCAGCCGCTAGACTAGTGGGAATGATAGTCACACCGCGATCATCAGCATCGTAAAACCTATAACGGAAGGCATTTCGCAGCCTCAAGTTTTCATTGAATCGATGCTCAAAGCGATAGCCAACTCTGCCAACGGCGGTTACCTTATCTTCTACTGGTCCTACTGAATTAAAACTACGGCGTACTTCTCCATTCGGATTTGGTAGCACAGTACCTACAGCTGGCAGTCCATTAGGTTGCTGGTTATTTCTTTCCTGAATATTGACATCACCCTCTAGCACTAGGTCTGTATTTTGCCCCAGACGAAAGCTTAAACTAGGCGCAATGGAAAGTTTTGTAAATTCATTAAAGTCAACAAACGTTTCAGCACTCCGATAACCAGCAATAAAGCGGTAGAGAGCAGTTTTAGAATCATTCAACGGCCCAGTGAGATCGATTGTCCCCTGATAATCATTAAAGCTCCCAATCGTTGCACTGATTTCATACAACGGATCGCGCAGTGGTTGTTTGGTCACAAAGTTAATAATTCCACCAAGAGCACTGAATCCAGTTTCGCCATACAAAACGGAGGCTGGACCCTTCAACACTTCTAGTCGTTCTACATTGACAAAGCCACCATCGCTAAATATGTCATCGGGTATACCGTTTACAAGACTGTTGCCGTAATTTTCAAAGCCTCGGATGGAAAAATTATCTCTGCTTCCAGCAGAACCAGGACTAATTGAGGTTACACCGCTGATGTTTTCCAATCCATCTGTGATACTTCTAGCTTGACGGTCTCGCAGCACTTGTTGCGGCACAACTTGAATCGATTGGGGAATATCTCGCAAAGGTGTATCGGTTCTTGTTCCCACTGAGGTATCTGGTATGCGATAGTTGTCTTGCTCTCCCGTCACCACCAACTCAATTGGCTCATCTTGCTGTGCTGCCGATTCCTCTGATTGTGGTGTTTCCGGCTGCTGTGGTGGCTGCGTTGCTGTTGCAGCAGAAGTAATCTCAAAAACCAGCCCTGCATTATCATCAAATAACTCAACTGTAGGTAAAGCCTTCTCACTAGCCACAACTACCCGCACAGTATTTGCATCAAGATTTGTAACTGTTATCTTAGTAATTTCACTATTTAGTTTTTCGGAACGGAATGTGAAAGCTTCTCCCGATGGTAAACGTAACTGAGCATTAGATATATCTGCAATAAAATTATTACCTGCACTGCGATTTGTAACTTGCAGTTTCTCCCCTTGTGCTGTTTCTAAAATTACCTCCACACCTTTATCTGTGGGATTTGCTTTCACAGCGGTAATGGTTACAGTCTCTAGATTTGGAGTTTGTACTAACTGATACGCGCTGTTACTAAAAAATTCTACTTGATTGAGATATGGAATCTTATTGCTAGATATTTGGGCATTTTCAGCGATCGCAACATTGATAGCCACCACCCAAGCCGATCCAGAGACAAATAATATTGATAGTAACTTTTGTAACTTCATTGATGACTCTCACACCTGTATTTTAGGAAGACTATTGCTATAGAGAAATCTTCTCAAGTAGAAATTAAGGTGAGTTTAGAGTTTTTTCAGGCTGCGAGTCTATCTAAAAATGGCGGTTAATTATCCCAAAAAAGTAGTTTTAGTTCCAAAATCTATCTCTGGTGACATTTGGCTATAATTTTTTTTGACAGTGGGCGACGGGCAGCGCACCATCCCCTATGATTGAATCTCTACCAATCAACTCATGACTGAGGAACTCCAAAGAGCCGATAATGATTCGCCGTGGAAAGAAATCCTAGAAGCCTACTTTCCCCAAGCCATGCATTTTTTCTTTCCTCAAACATCTGCACTGATTGATTGGGAAAGTCCCTACGAGTTTCTCGATAAAGAATTTCAACAAATTGCCCGCGAAGCCGAACTCGGTAGAAGATATGCAGATAAGTTAGTCAAAGTTTGGCAACTTCAAGGAGAGGAGATTTGGCTGTTAATTCATGTCGAAATCCAAGCCACACCAGAAGATAATTTTGCACAAAGGATGTTTTCCTACAACCTGCGAATTTTTGATAAATTTGCCAAACCAGCCATTAGCCTAGCAATTTTGTGCGATGCAGACTTGAAATGGCGACCAAATCAATACAGTTACAATTACCCTGATTGTGGACTGCACTTTCGATTTGGAACAGTCAAACTGCTGGATTATCAAAATCGATGGAGTGAATTACAAGATAGTGATAATGTGTTTGCAACAGTGGTAATGGCGCATCTGAAGACGCAGCAAACCACCAAACAGCTCTTAGAACGCAAGGCTTGGAAGTTTAGCTTAATTCGACGATTGTATGAACAAGGATTGCAAGAAAGGGAGATTCGTAACCTCTATCGATTTATTGATTGGGTTATGATTTTACCAAAAGCATTAGAAGCAGAATTTTGGCAAGAGTTTAAACAATTTGAGCAGGAGCTTCGTATGAGTTACATAACAACAGGTGAGCGCATTGGCTACGAGCGGGGTAAGGAAGAGGGTAAACTCGAAGGCAAACTCGAAGGCAAACTCGAAGGTGAGCAAGCACTTGTCCTACGGTTACTGCAAAAACGAGTGGGAGATTTACCCCAAGAAGTTCAACAACAGATTCACAGTCTTTCGCTAGAACAGTTGGAAGCACTGGGAGAGGCTTTATTAGATTTTAGGACGATCGCTGACTTACTCAACTGGCTACAAGCAAATCACAAAGTCTAGATTACTCACACCTTGCCCTTGAGACAATCACGGGGACTAATTCCAAACATCCGTTTAAATGCTGCCGAAAATTGCCCCAAGTGGGAATATCCTACACAATTTGCCACATCAGCTACGCGCATATTACCTTCATACAGCAAAAGACGTGCTTGTTCCATGCGGTATTGATGTAAATATTGAAAAGCACTTTTCCCAAAAACTTTCTGAAAACCCTGTTTTAACTGATAAGGGCTGAGTCCAACATTTTCTGCTAATTCCATCATAGATGGAGGATTTTCCATCCGGCTTTCTAAAAGCTCCTTGGCTTGATAAATTCTCTCAATTACAGTTCGCTTTGGTTTGTGTGGGTGACATTGGATAGCTTCTCCCGTTATATCCTGTTGCAATCGTAAAGCGATTAGTTCCAGCGCTTTAGATTCTAAATAAATCTGTTTAACCAAACCTTGAAAGGGACATTGCCAAATTTGCTGCAAACTCACCTGCATTTGAGTAGTAATTGTACCAGTACGTACAGAATATTCCTCATCTGGTTGGCGAAATAGATGCTTCAACAGATGTGGAATCGTGTCATTGTGAATACCAAATAATGTTTTAAATAATTCTGGTTGAATGTGAATATCAATGTCCTGTTTTTTTTGTGGTGAAGAAGTATAATATAATTTCCTCGGAGACATTCCACAACCGCATAAAGCCGTTTCACCAGCCTTTTGCGAGGCATATTCAAAATTACTAACACTATCACCTACTAGCTGAAAATAAAACTGTAAAGGATGCTCTGGTTCTTCTGGAGAATATTCAGTCACATCTCCGTGAATTTGATAATCTCCAATGATGAGAGAAAATCCCTGATGTAGTTTAATATCTTTAATATAACCATGAGCTAATTCATGGGGATACTCTATGAGGTTTTCTGAAAAATAATTACCTGCATTAAGAATTGGATTTTCTGCCACTGGGGGAAATGGATTTGTATTATCTGGCTGTAAAATGGTGTTTGACATGGAAAATTAGCAAAACAGAAGTAACAAAAGTTTTGCAAGACAAATAATAATAATTTTCAATAAGTATACAGGATTTTCCCCTGACTTTCAATCAGGTAAATGTATCTGCGCGATCGCTGTGAAATTACAGTTCTCAATTACCATACCTCTGTACAGTGATGAAAAAATTTTGGTTAAAACTTTTTAGTTGAATTGTTTGCGTGACGTTCGTAATTGAGATGGTGAGTTGTGTATTCATCTTAAAGATAAATTTATTCACCCATATATTTATGACTCAATTTACGAACCAAAAATTCCCGACTAAATCTCGTTTGAGTGCAATTACTTCTCGAATAGCAGTGGGTTTATTATTCTTTTCATCGCCTTTCGTTGTAACTAGCGCTAGTTGGGCGCAGCAGGCATCGGAAGTACCACTCACAAATTCTCCTGACGTTAAAATATCTGTACCTCTACAGGGTAATAATTCTCAGCCTTCTATTAGTGTTGCTCCTGATAAAGTTTCTCCTGCAATACCAGTTTTACTTCAGGTTTTGCAAGGCAGGCAACCGCAGGCGGGCTTTGATGCTAGTTCTGCAATACCTGTGTTAATTCAGGGGTTACAGGGTGGTAGTCCAGATGTGCGCACACAAGCTATTTCTGCGATGCCTGGAATAATTAAAGCGTTGCAGGGTGAAAATTCACCAGCTCAACCACAAGCTCAACCTCAAGCTCAAGTGCAACCTCAATCACAACCTAAACCAAGGACAAAAGTAGCAGGAAATTGTGTAGTAACAAATCCAGCGTCTATCGTACCTGGGCTAATTCAAGGATTAAGCAATCAAGACGAAATTGTTCGCTTCTTTGCTGCTTCTGCTCTTGCCTGTATCGGAGAAGGAGCCACATCTGCGGTTCCTAACTTATTAGGTAATTTGCAAGATCCAGATAAGTCTGTGCGTTTAGTTGCTGCCTTGGCTTTGGATGCCATTGGTACAGGTTTCCAGCATACAGCTAGGCAGTTATCATCTGGGGAATCAAGTCCGTTACTATCTAACTTTGGCTCTGTGTTGAATTTAGTCACCGATCCATTACTGAAGCTTCCACAAACTTTACTTAATCCACAACAACAAACACCAATTCAACAACAAGTTCCCCCTCAACAACAAACACCAATTCAACCACAAGGACAAATTCCTCCTCAACAACAAATACAAAGCCCTTGAAAACCAATGGCGTCAATCAAGACAGCTTAAGCGATCGCATTTTGGCAAGGGTATGCATGAGGGCGATCGCTTTTTATCTTGCTTGTGTGAATCACGTCTTTTTTGTAGAGGGTGTAGGGGAGCGCTGGATGCGGAGGCTTCCTCCGCATATAGAAGTGCGTTGTGGGGTGTAGGGGAAAAATTTTTTATACCAATGCCCAATGCCCATTTTTATGCCTGGTAATAAAACTTGTTTTATAGCGACTGCCTTATTTCCTAAGAGCTAAACATTCACTTTCTAACAACCTAATCACAACAATTACCTAAATTTTTACTTGTTCTCTGTAGGCTTTTGGTGTTATGCCGATATGCTTGCGAAAAACGTTAGTGAAGTGGCTCTGATTTTGAAATCCAACTTGCTGGCTAATTTGATTGATTGCTTCCTCTGTTCGTGCTAGTAATCTTTTAGCCTTCTCAATTCTACAATTTGTGACGTACTGATGAGGTGACAACCCCGTTGACTGTTTAAAAAGCCGTGAAAAATGATACATACTCATTTGCACTACATCAGCAATTTCTACGAGTGATAAATCTTGATCGAGATTCTCATCAATATATTCAATTGCTTTTCGTAACCTCATCTGAGGAAGTCCTTCAGAATACGTGGGAATTGCTGCCAAGAATTTAGAATACTTTTTCAGCAGATGAAGGCATAGGGTTACAGCCAAAGAATCTATATATAAAATACTTCCCATATTTACTGATTCAAGTTCCGACTTAAGTGCTAATCCAATATGCTGTATCAAAGGATCGGGAGAAGCAAAATGAGGAATAATCTCGTAGCGTTGTAAATCAATAGTGTCGTAACTAACACGATCAAACAGTTCAGCATCTAAGCTAATGACCAAAAATTCTGCTTCCGATTCCCAACATAATTTATGATTGATATTAGCTGGGACGACAACTATGTCACCATACTTGATGTTCTCAGTTTGAATCCGTCCATCCAAAACTCGTTCAGCTTTGATCGGGCTATTTGCAAGACTAATACTAAGCGCGTGCTGTGTAGGACTATGTTCTGGAGTCTCGCTCCCAGGCTGGCGATGAAAGTCTAGACGTATACCATTCCATCTGGCTTTGTAGCTAGAAATCACAGGCGATCGCGGCAGAATGTTTGTATAAGGATTCTCTTGTGCAAAATCAACACTAAATATTTTCTCTTCTGCCATTGTTCTAGCCTTAGAAAAAATTGGGTTTTGGGTATTAGCCCATGCTGACTCGACTAAACAGCACTGATGTTATTTGTCAAAAGTAGATAATTAGATTTACAAATAGTAATAATATACACTAATTTTTTATCCTACATCTGTTGTGAGCATACAATACTACGTCGTCTACGATGGTAATTGCAATCTCTGCGTTACTTTAGTGCAACTACTAGAAACTTTAGATCAAGGGAAGCTATTTCGCTACATTCCCATGCAAGACTCTCAGAGGCTGCAACAGTGGGAAATTACGCCCCAGGATTGTGAGTTAGGTATGATTTTAATTGATGCCAATGTGCCAGAAAAACGCTGGCAAGGCAGTGCAGCAGCTGAAGAAATTGGGCGATTGTTACCTTTGGGCAGTGTATTTGTGGATGCTTATCGTGCTTTACCGGGTGTGAAATGGGTAGGCGATCGCGTCTACGAACAAATTCGCGACAATCGTTACACTCTGTTTGGCAAGCGTTCCAACACCTATAAATCTGTGTACTGTGAAGAAGGTGGGTGCAAAGTGTGAATTTATGCTCTTTCTTCGTTTTGTAAGGTATGTTGTCGCCAAGCGCAACGCACCAACCTAGATTTTCGGTGCGTTACGAACGGTAGTTCTAACGCATCCTACCAAAGCTGTACTTAGAAGAGGGGAGAGGGGGAGAGTTTATCAACAATATTCCCCGTGTCTTTGTGTCCTCGCGTTTGAGTGTCCTCTTCCTAGTCCCTATTCACTCAGTTTATTAAACAACTCCAAAATCTGCCGACAAAAATTCTTGAGCTTGTCTCTCACTTCTTCTGAAGGTTGAGTTGCACCGACAAAATTCCAATTTTCCACCGTAGACAGTCGCCACTGTTCGCCAAGATGAGTAAATCCTGCTATCTCGACGCCAATTGCTCGATGTGAGCCGTTAACAGGATCTTGATAAAAACGGATTTGAATCAAAATACTGCGACTGTGCCAAGATTTACTGATTCCAGGGAAGTGAAAACCGATATCTATGGAATCCGGATCGACTAACTCTCTGGTTTGTGGATCATTTGTCCAGGGTTTAAGATCCGATCTGGCGTCGGGAAACTCGAATTTAAATAAATTCACCACTGCTGCAATCTTGCTGGCGAATTCCAGATTTGTTGCCATCTCAGCTGCGTTCACGGAAAACACTCCCCTCAAGTGGTGTCTGCTAATGAATGATGGGATTACATAAAAACCGCCAGAAGGCACTTTGTATTGGAATTTTACCCTATCAATATCTTTTGAATTTAGCAACTTTAAATCAAGCTTTTCTGACAATTAATGAATATTAGCTTTGAAAAGAAAATCTTAAGTAAATATACTCAAAATGTCAAGAAAAAGCGGGTAATCTCTGTCTATATTGGAAGATACCAAGTAACGATTGAAGAATTTCAACAAAATCCCTTGTTAATCGGAACAAGAAGTTACACACTCCGATCTAAAATGACACTGTAATCGGCAACACATAAGCTTGGTTTATGGCGCGTCAACGCTCTTTCTTATCATTACTCCTTGTTCTTTTAGCAACATTTCTGATTAGTTGTGGTAGTCCTTCCGTCGCCACAGCACCTCCAACTTATACCTACGCACAGGTTCAAAAAATTCAGGGATACTTACCTGAAATAGAGATTGTGCGCGATCGCTCACAAGAATTACAAGATTTGATCCAAAAAAATGATTGGATCAACGTTGGTAATTTTATACACGGCCCTATGGCAGAAGCAAGGTTGCATATGAACTACGTCGTTCCCAACCTCCTGCCTAGCGATCAACCCAAAGCACGTCAAATAGCACGGGAATTGTTTGATCATTTAATTAAAATTGATCAAGCCGCTGACTCTGGCAATACTCTTAAAGCCTTGAGTAATGCCAACGCTGCATTTGCAGATATTGACAATTTCCTCAACTTACTTCCTGAAAATAGTACTCAAGCAAAGGCTAGTTAGGAAAACTGGGGGACAAGGGATAGGGTACAGGTGACAAGGGGACAAAAAGACAAGGGGAATGTAAATGATAATTTCTCCCACTCCCCCCTCTCCCACTCCCCCTCTCTCCCACTCCTCCCCTCCCCCTCTTCTAGTCCCTTCTCAAAAGCTATGAACGTAGTCATTATCGGTTGTGGTGTTGTTGGTGCAGCGATCGCTTATGAACTCAGCCAACTCAAAAATTTAAAAATCACTGTCCTAGATAAACAACTACCTGCACAAGCTTCCACAGGAGCAGCCTTAGGTGTCTTGATGGGTGTCATTAGCCGCAAAACTAAGGGCAAAGCTTGGCAGATGCGCCAAACTAGTATGCAGCGCTATGAAACCTTAATTCCAGAATTAGAGAAAATTACCACTCGCAAAATTCCCTTTAATAAGCAGGGAATTCTCATGCTTTTGCCTGAGAGTTTAGAAATCTCCAACACAGAAGCCCCAGAAAATGATGAACTTAAGAGTTGGGAAAAGCTGGTAAAAGTTCGCCACTCTCAAGGTTATGAGTTGGAAATTTGGGACATGGCGAAACTCAAAAAATTCTGTCCTCAGATAGAAGATAAACAATTAATAGGTGCTATCTATTCTCCTCAAGATCGTCAACTCGATCCGACAGCACTAACGTTAGCTTTAGTTGAGGCAGCAAGTCAGAATGGTGTGACTTTTAAATTTGGAGTAAAAGTTTTAGGGATGTCCTCATTCCCCTATCCCCTCTCCTTAAATGGGAAGGCGAAAGATACTACTGCCAATTTTTGCCACCAACTAGAAACAACAGAAGGCACAATAGCAAGTGACTGGTTTATCCTCGCAGCAGGGCTGGGTTCGTCACCACTCTCAGCACAATTGAACCAGTTGATTACGATTCGTCCTGTACTGGGGCAAGCGTGGCATCTACGGTTGGAGCATCCTTTAGGCGATCCACAATTTCAGCCGGTGATTACTGGTAATGATGTCCATATTGTTCCTATTGGTGGTGGAGACTACTGGGTGGGTGCAACGCTTGAGTTTACTAAAGAACGTAGTGAAGAGATACTGGCGGATAAAGAACTTTTGAAGTCTTTAAAACAGCAAGCGATCGCTTTTTGCCCAGAGTTAGCAAATGCAACTACCATCCGTACTTGGCATGGGTTACGCCCTCGCCCCGAAGGAAGTACAGCACCAATTATTAGCAAACTGCCAGGGTTTAGCAACATTCTCCTTGCAACTGGACACTATCGCAATGGCGTTTTACTTGCACCTGCCACAGCTCACGCAATTCGTGAGATGATTATTTCTTAATCAAACTTAGATTTTTAATATCTTTTTAACCGAGTGATAAAGATTGCTGCTACACAAGCTTCATTCACCCGCCTACTTGATTTTTTCGCATCTTTGTACAAATTTTAAAATAAAAATGTCACTATCCGAACATAAAATAACAGTAAATTCCCTAGAGTGGTTTTATCGAATAGCTGAACCTATCGGTAGAACTGACTTGCTACCTGTCGTTTTTTTACATGGTTTAGTATCGCAAAGTTACAGCTGGCGTAAAATTATGCCTGCTTTAGGACAACAAGGAACAAGAGCGATCGCACCCGATTGGATTGGTTTTGGCTTTTCCTCCAAACCGGAAAAAAGAGATTTTGCTTACACTCCTGAGGCATTTATTACCGCTTTAGAAGGATTTGTTAAAGCCTTAGAGTTAGAGCGTTTTTCCTTAGTTGTACAAGGATTTTTAGGTTCTGTAGGACTACAATACGCCTTACGTCACCCAGAACAAATCGCCAATATTGCTATTCTCAATACACCAATTTCTACGACTGCAAAGCTACCTTGGAAAATTCAACAAATGGGTTTACCTTTAGCAGGTGAGATCATGACTCAAGATCCCCTGTTGGTAGATAGAACCTTAGAAGGTGGTAGTCGTTATGTTATTTCTGATGCCGATTTGGATGTTTATCGTAAACCCTATTTGAAAAGTTCATCTGCCGGACGCGCTTTGCTGGCAAGCATTCGCAATTTACAATTGTTAAAAGCAATGCAAGAAATAGAATCTGGTTTTCAACAGTGGCAAAAGCCTCTTCTGATTCAATGGGGAAAAAATGATCCTTGGCTGAGTTTAGATATGGCAGAAAAATTTGCCACTACTGTACCAGATGGAGAATTAATTAAACTTAATGATGTCGGGCATTATCCTCAAGAACATCATCATGAGACTATCTTGTTAGACTTGTTGCCTTTTGTGCGTTGTGCGGAGTCTCGTTAACAGTTTGCAGGTATAGAAAACTACTTAGTTAGGTAGTTGATGAGAAATCACAGATGTGCGCTGTAAAGTTGTTTAGGGAAAAGCGATCGCTTCTAGCCCCTTACCATCATTGTAGATGTAAAACCAACACCTACTCATGGATTAAACCAAGACCGTTTTATTGATGTCGGACAAATTCGTGCTGTGGCTCAAAGCCGTATTTTGGTTTGAGTGGGTGTTTTAGAAGAAGAATACTGGGAAGAAATTCGTATAGCGGTAAATGTAGTTCTGGGATTTACTATGTAAAATTTTGAGCAAGTGCCTGATCAGTAGGCTTCACACTTCTTTATCATTGCACCGCCTAGCTAGTAATTGGGATACAAAGTTTTGCCGTAACCTGTTATTTGAGGGGATTGGTAGCGACAGAGGCGATCGCTGCTTTAGCATAAGTTAACAAAGGCAGGTATCATTACATGGCTTACTCCTGGTTTAAAGCATTTCATATCATCGGCGTTGTCGTTTGGTTTGCCGGGTTATTTTATCTAGTACGTCTTTTCATCTATCACATAGAAGCCAATCAAGAATCTGAACCAGCCAAGACGATACTCAAAAATCAGTATCAAATCATGGAAAAACGCCTCTACAACATTATCACTACTCCGGGAATGTTAGTGACAGTGGTGTGTGCTATTGGCTTGCTGGTAACTGTACCTGATTATTTAAAGCAGGGTTGGTTACACTTCAAACTCGGATTTGTAGCGCTTTTACTTGTTTATCATCATTACTGCGCTCGTTTGATGAAACAGTTGGCAGAAGATAGATGTAAATGGAATAGCAAACAAATGCGTGCCATGAATGAAGCTCCGACTGTGCTGCTAGTAGTAATTGTCATGCTAGCGGTATTCAAGAATAATTTGCCTACAGATCTAACAGTCTGGGTAGTTTTTGGCTTGATTATTTTCATGGCTGTGACTATTCAGCTTTATGCCAGAAAGCGCAGACTCGATCAAGAGAAGCAATTAGCACAAATCACACAAGTTCCTCAAGAACAAGCTTAGTTAATTTTGTCTGAGATGCCTTAGATTAAGAAATGTAAACAAAATATCTTTGACATCTCAGGCATAAATATGTCCGATCAATCTCTGGGTAAACCCCGCCCTCTAGGGCGAGTAATTCTTTTATCTGTGGCGACAGGGATGCTGTACTACGGCTGGTACAAATATATTATTCAAGAGGAACTACGCCGCTACAATGGTTATGGTTGGACAGGAATAATGTGTTTAGCACCTTTTGTTTTGGGTGTGGTAGTTCCCCAAGCATTGCGAATCTTCGATCCAGATGTTCCAGGCTGGTTTGGCTGGTTTTCTTTGCTGGGAATAGTTTGGATTTATATTGTCCAGTTTAGGCTTTATAGAACATTAAACGAATTGTATGTACAAGCAGGTATGAAAGAACCACTTGTAGTTTGGTGGCTTCTTGTACCAGGTTTAAATTTGATTGTTGGATTGAGACAAATTCATTTTCTGAGTCAATATTGGGCAAAAAAACAAGGTACCAGTATTCACGATGCTCTGGCTGAGAGTATTCCCTTACTTTCTGTAAATGTGTAACTTGGCTTTAAAAGTCAACTCAGCCAACAAACACAAAACAATTGATCGCAGCGTGAACGCACTTGGTTAGTTGAGATAATTAACTACCTAGTCACTTTAACTATCCTAAGTTAAGTACAAGGCAGTAAAAATCAAGACTCAGCAGCTGCTACTAGCTGTAAAGTCTTTGCTAAAAACATACTGAAAAATAGAATTTACCGTCATCGGCGATCGCCTGTAATGAATCTTTAATTTGCCTAACATTACCTATTCAGCAATAAAAATCAACATTCTCCTCCTCCTTTAGGAAGAGCACTATTTGTATCATGGAGAATCCACAATTAAACTTAAGAGTGTATTTGCGATCGTGAAGAGTCAAGCATCTTCTCTATGATGGGAAGATTTGGTCAGAAGCTAATGAAGACCGTGTTGAAAATAGCAAAGAATTGGCTCAGAAAAGCTGTTTACGGTGATACAAATCTGACAACAAATGACATTGCCAATGAATACCAAAATTGGCGTAATGGCTTTTTGTGGCAGAGGCTGCGCTTATGGTTGTGGCTAGCGTTGATATGTGTTTTTACGTTTAGCTTACGTGATATTTACAACTTTTTCTTCCCACTGAAGGAATTTCAAAACCTACCAGAGACACTAAGAACTCAGGTTATTGTCATGGATTTTGCCATGCTGCTGAGTCTTGCGATCTGCTTGGCTTTACGCAAAACTAAGTTTGGTCGTTCCTATCCAGGAATATTATTTTTGGGATCATCTTGGGCGATCGGTATAGTACCGCAGATTTTCACTACTCTCAAAGGTTTTGCACTCCCCGATACCCTAGCTTGGTCACTTTTATTTCTCAGCCAAGCTACATTTATGCCAGTATGCTGGGTTCTTCATTTTTTGTCTCAGCTAGGTTTGTTACTTTACTATTTTGGTGTTAATACAGCACTTGGTTTACAATTGCCAGTTCCAGAACATCCAGAATTATACAATGTTACCTTGATTTTATACTTATTCTGGTTATGTGCTATATGCGACATTAGTGTCTTCTTGTACGATCGCTTGCAGCGCTCTGAGTTTTACGCTCGCAAAGAATTAGAGTTTGCATATCAGAAACTCAGAGTAGCAGAGGTTAAATATCGCAGTATATTTGAAAATGCAGTGGAAGGTATTTTCCAAAGCTCTCCCGACGGACGTTATATCACTGCGAATCCTGCATTGGCACGTATTTATGGATACTCTTTACCGGAAGAGGTAACAGAGAATTTTACTGATATTGAACATCAACTTTATGTAGATCCTCGGCGGCGTGCAGAGTTTGTGCGCTTAATCGAACAGTACGGTAGCGTGTCAGAATTTGAGTCTCAGATTTATCGCCGAGACGGCAGCATTGTTTGGATTTCGGAGAAGGCTTATGCAGTGCGTGACGAAAACGGAAAACTGCTGTACTACGAAGGACTGATTGAAGATATCACCAAACGCAAGCAAGCAGAGGCAGCTTTACAAGAACAGTTGGATTTTTTACAAGTTTTAATTGATACTATTCCTGCTCCAGTTTTCTATAAAAATACTCAAGGTTTGTATATCGGCTGTAACCAAGCTTTTGAGGAAGCATTAGGTTTGAGAAAAGAACAGATTCTGGGTAAGACTGTATATGATTTAGCACCTCAGGAACTTGCCGAGCAATATCATCAAGCAGATATTGAACTGTTTGAGCAGCGTGGCGTTCAAAGTTATGAAGGTTCCTTAGTCTATAAGGATGGCAAGAAGCATGATGTGATTTTTTATAAGGCAATATTTTCAAAAGCAGATGGTTCCCTTGGTGGGTTAGTTGGAGTAATTTTGGACATTAGCGATCGCAAGCGCACGGAGGAAGCACTGCGAGTCTTTTTCCATGCGGTTTCCCATGATTTACGCAATCCGGTACTGGGGACGTTAATGGTGCTAAAGAATTTACTCTCACGCTCAGAAGAGAAAATCACTATTGCTCGCTCCATCTTAGAGCGAATGGTGCAAAGCAGCGAACGCCAGCTAAATTTAATTAATTCGTTAATGGAAGCTCATGTCAGCGAAGTTCAAGGCGTTGGCTTACAACTTCAACCAGTGGAACTGCACACAATAGTAGAAGATGCGATCGCAGACTTACAACCCATACTTACAGAAAATCAAGCTCATTTAACAAATTTAGTCACAGCAGATTTACCGTTAGTTAACGCCGATCCAACGCAACTATGGCGAGTATTCTCTAACTTAATTGTCAATGCTGTCAAACACAATCCACCAGGATTGAACATTATTATTAGCGCTAAAATTGAAAGTGATAAAATATACTGCACTGTCTCTGATAATGGTGTAGGCTTGAATCCACAACAGAGTGAAAAGCTGTTCGAGCTTTACTTCCGAGGTACTAACAATCGTAATTCTGTAAGTTTGGGATTGGGATTATATTTGTGCAAGCGAATAGTTAACGCTCACGGTGGAGAAATAGGCGTGAAAAATAATTCGGAAGCAGGGGCAACTTTTTGGTTTACGTTACCTGTTAGGTGATTGGGGATTGGGGATTGGGTAGAGACGCGATTAATCGCGTCTGGTACAATTCCTCTCCTTATCTTTGTGTCCCTTTGTCTTCTTTCTAATCCCTGTTCCCTTTAACCTATCACCATCCCCTATTCATCCCAAATCAAATCTAAACGCTTTTGTGCTGTTTGGAGGGCTTTTTGGGGAGATTCTCCCAACATAGTTGCCTCAATTGCTCGCCCAAGACTATCGGATAGACGATTATAACCAGGAATAATCGGTCGAGTCCCTGACACAGACATTTGATCCAGAAAAACTTTCATTACAGGCTTTTGTTGAATAAATTCTTGATAAGCTTGGCTCTGGGCTGATTTGATGTTGATGGGCAAAAAACCTGAGCCAATACTCCATTCGGTTTGAAATTCTTCACTGATAACGTATTCTAAAAATTTCAGCGCCGCCTGTTCTTTTTGGGGTGTAGTTTTCATCACAAACAGATTGCCGCCAGCAATTACACTCGCTGGGTGAATATTGGCAGGAATAGGAAGTACATTATAATCAACCTTACTTTTCATGATAAATGTCCAAGGCCCCGTGAGCTGCATAGCAACACGATCGCTAAGAAAATCATCTTCTTCAAATCCCCTTTCCGGCGCAGAGAATTTAGTAGAGCCGTCTTTAATCAAGTCTTGCCAAAATTGCAAAGCAGCGATCGCACCTGGATTAACTAGATCGGGACGATTATTTTTAACAACTGTCCCGTCACTAGCTAATAAAAAAGGAAACCAAGTAAAGACAGTCCATTCTCCTTTTCCTAGAGGCATTAACATCCCATACTGATCGGGGCGGCGATCCCCATTACGATCTATTGTTAGTTTTTTTGCAACTTGCCGTAACTCTTCCCAAGTTTTTGGTAACTCAGTAATTCCAGCAGCTTTAAATAAATCCGGTCTGTAAAATATACCAATATTACCAGTCCATAAGGGAATTGACCAAATATGACCACCTAATTGCATTTCGCCAAAGCAATTCGGAATAATTTCTGATTTCAGTGGCGATTTGTCCAACCAATTTTCTAGGGGTAAAATTGCCCCAAGCTCTACAAGTTGCCCTGTAAGTTGTGGGTTAAAAAACAAGATATCTGGCGGAACGTTGCCAACAACCGCAGTTAATACTTTAGGTATTTGTTGTTCGAGTTGTCCAGCATAAATTGATTCAATTTCAATCTTAGGATGAGTTTGATTGAAGCGGTCTACTAGTTTTTGAAATACATCACGATTTGTAGGAGGATTAATTCCCTGCCATAATGTGAGATGAATTACTCCACTATCATTATGCGCAGCTTGACAACCAAATAAGAGTAAACAAATACTCAAAAAAAATCCTAGCAGTGAAATCCGCGGTTTAGGATTGATGAATGTGCCGATTTTATGTTTAATTTGAAACAGCAAAAGAGTAAAGTTCATATAAAATATTTATCCAAATTTGATTTTTATATAAGAAATATTTGAGCATCCTTAAGATGCAAGTAAATCCTGAAAATATATTTTCTCACAATTCCATTGGGACTGCTATAACTTTGGAATATATCTCGTCCTAAATTTAGAGTTCCTCTGAATAAAACACAATCATGATCTGGGAAATATTTATTTGCCTCTTGGGGACGAAAGTGAAGATATTTTGTCTCTTTGTAAATGTATCCTTGTTTTCTCAATTCTTCTAAAAACTGTTCTTCGGCATCATAAATATTTTTTTCAATTAACCAATTTACGTTTTTCATAATGAGTGATGTATGCCTTATTCAGCCGTTCTACGCCATGCTTGCAGAACATTCTTTTCTTTCTCTGGCGACAATCTACTAGGATATTCTGGTTGTTCAAGTTGATCCCATTGCCAAATATCATAAACAGTTTTGGCTAAGGGGCGGAAACTCAAACAATCTGCGATCGCTTTACTGTTGTTCAAGCAAGGAAAGGTATTCTGCAGTGATGAGGGCAACCACAAAGATAACTCTTGCCAGTATCCTATGCCTTGTGAATCTAAAAATTTTCCCGGAATCCAAATAAAATAAAAAAAACTATGCATAAGGTGTAAGGCACAACTGCATACATCTAATTACGATTAGGTTGTAGGGTGGGCATTTTCTACCAGTATCGACTGTATCATCAATAATCAATTCCAAGCAGTGCCTGCCATACAAGTCTCTTAGATATTTGTCTTGAAGGAGACTGCATATGGAAAGCTTTGATTATGTGATTTTAGGGGCAGGATTAGGTGGACTTGCGGCAGCAGCTTGTCTAACGCGACAAGGCTATCGAGTTGCTGTTTTAGAAAAACATTATTTACCGGGTGGATGTTGCCACACCTTTGACTATGGTGACTATCGTTTCTGTGCGGATGTTCACTACATTTCTCAATGTGGTTCTGGGGAAACTATTGGGCAATTTCTCAATTATATAGAACGGAATGTACCCTTTAACTCTCTTGATCCAGACTGCATTGATCGCATCGTTACACCTGAAGTTGATTTTCGTATTCCTTTAGGATGGGAAGCTTTTCGCGATCGCCTCTTGATAACTTTTCCAGATGAGGCAGAAGCCATTAATTTATATTGTGACGAAATTAAGCATTTGCATCGACAGATTCATGACTTGGTACGAGAGGTGCGCTGGTACGATCAGAAATGGAGTGACTGGTTAAAATTGCCAAAATACTGGCATATGTTCTTGAGACGCAACTGGACGTTGCAAGATCTTTATGATCGCATTGGCTTATCACTTAAATTGCAAGCACTTCTAGCAGGGCAAAGCGGTGATTATGCCCTACCTCCAAATGAAATTGCCTTGCTTACCCACACTTCTCTGGTTTGGGATTATTCCGAAGGTGCTTACTATCCCAAGCATCACTTTAAGCATTTCGTGGACACAATTGTCGAAGCTATTACTGCTGGTGGGGGTGTAGTTCAGTTCTCAACCCCAGTAGAACACATTGAAGTACGCGATCGCACCGTACAATTTGTCACTGCTTTGGGAACATCCTATGCAGCGAAAAAAGCCTATATCAGCGATCTAGATCCAAAATTAACAGTTCAGTTAATGCATGATGCCAACGCCTTAAGTGCAAAAGAGCGCGATCGCCTCACCAGTTACGAATACTCAGCTAGCGCCTTCAACATATATTTGGGATTAGACAGTCGCTTCGAGCCGCAACGCTATGGCATTGGCAACTGGAATATCTGGTATTATCCAACAGGCGATCTCAATCACGAATATCAGCAACAACTACAAGGCAACTTCCAAAATCCCTGGATCTTTTTGTCTTGCCCAACTATGAAATCTCGCGAACCGGGAATGGCTCCAGAAGGACATCACGTGTTAGAAATTGCCACTGTCTGCCCCTATGAGCCGTTTAAACAATTGCACGAAACTGATCCCAAAGCTTACAAAGCCAAGAAGCGAGAAGTTTATCAAGCACTTATGGCTAGCGTGCGGCATTTAATTCCGGATGTGGATGCTTATGCCCGCATGAAAGTTTACGGAACGCCAACTACAAGCGAATTTTATTTAGGGCAACCACAAGGTAATATTTACGGTGCTAAACTGGTGCCGCGTCAGGTTGGTTTAAATCGCTTGGGCTACACAACCGAACTACCGAACTTGTTTTTTGTCGGAGCTAGTGCAGGTTATCCTAGCGTACCGGGCGTAATTGGTAATGGGATGGATGTTGCTGAACTAATTACAGGGCAATCTGTTTGGAGTAGAGCCAAGCCTGCTAAACAATTAGTGAGAAGTTAGTATTAGACTTCTTGCAAAATCAGGATCTAGGTTAATTACAACTACAGATAAACACACATAAACAGAGATTTTATCTGTGTTTATCTGTGTCCATCTGTGGTCGATTTATTTGAAAATAGAATGAGCGTAAGAGGTTTATTGTACATCTTCTGGCAAAGACTCCATCATTTTAACCACAGTGATAATTGCTAGAGACGACAGCTAGCGATCGCAAGGAGAGAATATTGTAGAAATTTTAAATGTCAAGAAAATCTGAAATAGAACCAAAATAATAAATTCAATTGCGGCAATCACTGAAGTTACAATCAAAATTGATAAAGCTTCCATTCCCACATGGAAACCCATGAATGGAGGAATCCAGGATAAAGCTACGTAAGCCGTCAAAAAACCAGCTGCGGCTCCAAGCCCACGCAAGTATGAAAGCGTAAACAATGTTCCCAGTGTTAGACAAACTAAAAACCAACTCGCAGGCACGTACCAATCTGTTTTTTTGGTAATAACTAAAAACCAAATTAAAGTTACAGTCAAAATTACAACAAAACTTCCAACTACTGCTCCACTTCCAAATACAGCTAAAGTCATAGTTTTCTTGATAAACCAACTGTGGTTTTTACCCTATATTCATATCCATTGTAGGATGTTCGATAAGTTTCGCTTCTCCAGCCCTATGACTCAAATATGACGATTGTTGAACAAAATCAGGATAGACTTACTTTGCGCTTTCAAAAATCACTTTGGAGTGTATTACTTATTAGCATAACTTTAATTTACTTTGGTCTTTTCCTTGATTTGCTTGGGCTGGCACTCCAGCGTGTTAATTACCATCCTGGAATTATAGCCGTAGTCAGCGGATGCGTGATGGTTGCAGGTGGTTTATACACTATAATCACAGATACAGAAATTACCACTTACACCTTTGATAAAACCAAAGATTCCATTATTTGGGAGAGACAAAATTGGCTAAGAAAGTTACACACAAAGTCTGTTGAGTTTCCTTGTCATCTTATTTGTGGCATTGAAATCGAAGATGTGAGTAATTCCGAAGGTGGAATAGCCTTTTATCCCAGATTAATTCTGGCATCAATCTACTGGCGCATTCCTCTCAAGTCTGATGGTTGTTATGAAAGTGCTGTCAAAGTTGCCAAAACCATTGCACAATTTCTAGACATTCCTTATTTTTCTAATAAATCGAAAGCACCTACCTCAACAATTGATAAAGAAATTTGGGAAAACTTAGAACCTTGGCAATTTTCTTGGCAATACCTAGAGAATAAAGTTGAGCGTTTACGGCAACAATTGGAGCAAAATCAGGATGATGCAGACATTCATCAAGACTTGGGAATTTCGCTGTACTACCTGAACAATCGGCTGTATCGAAAAGAGGCAGTTACGCATCTTGAACAAGCTGAAAGGTTATTTGAGTTTAGACAAGATAGCGATCGCGCTGCTGTTGCCAGAGTAATTAAAACCCTTGTGAGTTATAATTGCTGACTTTAATCTATAATTTTCAGTCTATTAAGTTTCTTATTTCGGGTAAAACAAAGTGTAAATCAAGCACTTCTTAATCCAAAATTGCACAACTTACTCACTTATTGGAAAAATCCGATTTAAGTGCAATGAAACATCTTCAAACCCAGGAATAACCACTGATTGATGAGGGAGAGAAATTTGTTTGCTCAGATAGTTAAACTCACCTTGAGCATTTTGATACGGCTGATTGTAACGCTCTAATTGGCGAGAATTTAAATTCACAATCCAATAATCCAAAATTCCAGCTTCTGCGTACAATTCTAGTTTTGTGTTTTGGTCGTAATCTACAGTAGTATCCGAAATTTCGATTACCAACAAAATATCTTCGGGATAAGGATGATGAGCTAGATAATCTTCATCCTTCCCACGTGCAATCACGACATCTGGCTCAGGCTCGCTGTGATTGGGAAGGGTGATGGGATCTTGCCCACGGATGACTGCGCTATCCTCTAAAAGCCGATCCAGTTGACGGCACAGAATTGAACCACAGACGGTATGGGGCGTTCCCTTTGCAGTCATCTGAATCAGTTCTCCTCGAATCAATTCAATGCGATCGCCCTCCGTCAAAAATCCGAGTTCAATCAGCCGATGATATTCGTCAATTGTGAATCGCTTCGGGGTGACAATATTCATGAGACATCTTTTACTTGTAAGCTAGCAGAGATTATCTTGACTTTACACTCAACGCCTCAAACTGCTGCCAACAAAGATACAACGCCCGTGGCACGTGAAAACAGCCTTTCCATTTACCACCTTTAAGATTCAATAAAACTTCGCCACGACGATTGAGGTAGCCAAACCACTCACCGTATTCTGGATCGGCAAAGTGCTGCCAAGCATAATCGTGCATCTTTTTATACCATTCCCAACACGCCTCACGCCCCGTCAAGTGATAGCCCATTGCTAATGCAACTAAAGATTCTAAGTGTACCCACCACAACTTTTGATCCCATTCCAGTTGTTGTGGGGGATGTCCGTCTGCATCCATAAAGTAATACAATCCGCCGTATTCACTATCCCAGGCAAAATTGAGAATATTTAACACCACATCAACGGCTTGGTTAATTGTTTTGGTATCATTTTTGCGACGGGCAATGTCCATAATAAACCACATCGCTTCGATGCCATGCCCAGGATTAATCAGTCTTCCTTCAAAACAATCAACATCAGAACCGTCGGGAGCAACATTTTCGTACATCAATCCTCGTTGTGGATCGAGAAAATCGCTCATTACTTCCTGAACTGTCGCAGCTAAGACTTGCTCAAGAGTCTCACCCGGCAGCAGCCATTCCATTTCTAAAGTCAAATTGGCTAAAATCATCGGCACTGCCAACGATTTCATCGGGCGCGTACCAGGATAAGTTTTGTTATATTTGCCCTTGGGGTTGTCCTTGCGGCGCAAAACGTTGTCGTAAGCTTGCATTGCTACGTCTTTTGCCCACTCTTCGCCACAAGCAAGAGCGTACTGGCTAAATGCCATGGCTGCAAAACAATCAGAAAAGATATTGTAGGGCTGAACCAATGGCTTGCCTTCACGGGTGAGGGCAAAGTACCAGTTACCATCGGTATCTCTGCCATGTTGGGCAAGAAAATTAGCACCGTTGCTCGCAATTTTCAGCCAATTTTCGCGCTTTTCTAATTGGTTACAAAGCATGGAAAAAGTCCACACTTGGCGATTTTGCAACCAGATAAATTTGTCTGTGTCATAAACTTTACCCTGGCGATCAAGACAGGTGAAATAGCCGCCTTGCTGCCAGTCAAGCGAGTGTTTTTCCCAAAAGATTAGTACGTCATTGAGGAGCGCATTTTTGTAAAGTTCAGCGAGTTCTTTAAAGTTTTGCTCCATAAGTTTTCTCCCCTTTTGTCCCAAAAACAATAGCCAATACTTACGACAAGTTGCTAAAGCCGTTTTATTCTCGTCAATTATCGCTTTGCAGTGGCTCGACTACAAGTGTTCTTTCGATCTGTGCGATCGCTTACTTGGAAAAAGGGGATAGGTAAAGAGGACATGAAAACGCGGTGACACAAAGAGGGGGCGACGCGGAGAATTTATCAAAAATATTCCCCGTGTCCTTCTGCCTCTTTGCAGTTGCTACAACGCGCTTAACCCACAAGGGTGCGCTGCTCTCTGCCATCTGCCTACCAACGAATACGCCGTACCTCGTCTACTGCCTTCTAATTGTTATCTTACTTGTTCACTTAAGGGCTGAGAATTTTGTAAATTCATGACACTGCCGATGTTTGGTTGATTTTGTCCCCACTCAATTAATTGCGTGAGTAAAGACATAGGAACTTTAGCTCTAGTGGCAGCTTCCTGTCTGGTTTTGCCTCGACGCAATAAAATAATTGCATCTTGAGTTTGTCTCCACGTTCTAGTATGGGGCTTGATTTTACCTTCACGCCTTGCTACCACCAACCCGCGAACAACCGCATTAGCATCACTAATCGACTCTTGTGAGTACTGAACTTCTTGGCTTGGAGATGATTTGGCGGTAGTTGAAGTACGTTTTGGTTGCACCCTAGCAGTAGGTATTTTGGGGGTAGTATAAATCTGTCTAGATGGGATGGTACTACTGGGCGGGGTGAAAGCTCTGCTAGATGTGGTTGGGATCACGGGAGGAACTGTAGTTGCACTAGATACTGGTGTCCTCGCAACAGTACGGGTAGCCTGGCTGGGTAGATTTGGCAACACAGGAGGTGAGGGCTGGCTAGGAATTACAGTCCGACTAGGCACACTCGCCCTATTTATATTACTGGAAGGTAGACGTGGGATAATTTGAGTGTTGGGAGTAGTGTAAGCCTGGTTAGGTGTAGTTGGCATTCTAGGAAGAATGGAAGTTTGGTTAGGAACTGCTCCACCAGGCGCGATCGCTCTACCAGTAGTATTGGGAGATACACCTGGAATATTCTGACTACCAGGAGCGATCGGTGGCATATTAGGAAATTCTAGGTCAACTGGTGGATCTATAGGATATCCACTTGGTATATTTACGGTATCTGGAATAGTTTCAAATTTACTAGATGTTCTTTCGGGATTGGGTGTAATCCTAGTACTAGGAGTGGTTGCAGAATTATTAGTAGCATTACCAGTATCAGGCACTGGAGCACTACTGTTATTGCGAACTCGATTACAAGCTATTAAACAGCTAGATACTGAAATAAGTACCAGATAAAATAGCGCATTTTTTGTTCTTTTCACTTTTTCCTCACCAATTGTGGCAATTACTTGAGAGATTCATCTCAACATTGCAAGGACAGTTTGTTCAGGCTACTGCTTTACCTTTGAGGCATTTCCTCCAGCAATTTGAAAGTGTCACTCTCTCGTTACTTGACCTAGTTTTATAAACATGGTCTAGAAATCAACCCAAGTATTTGATGGAAATATCTTTCACTTCAGAGAAAGAAACTATCGTGATTCTCTTTAATGTTCAGTATTTCCTGCCACTGGAGGAAGGTGTTAGAACTTACTTTTTCCAATTTTAACAATTTCATGCTTTACGATCGCACAAAACTTGAGGAGGAAACAGACAGAAATCCTTTTTCCAGAACATCTTGTGGATTCAAATTGGCATTAGCCTGGATCAACCGTGCCACAATACCTGTCCATCCTGTTTGATGGCTAGCACCAATTCCCGCACCATTGTCACCGTGAAAATACTCATAAAATAGTATTAAATCCTTCCAGTGTAAGTCGTTCTGAAATTTCTTGGTATGCCCATAAACAGCACGGCGATTTTGTTGATCACGGAGAAAGATTTTAGTTAAGCGGTTACTAATTTCATTAGCAACTTCCCACAGTGTCATTTGATTACCAGATCCAGTCGGACATTCAACCTTGAAGTCATCACCATAGTAGGAATACATTTTCCTCAAGGATTGAATCAACAAGGCATTTACTGGCATCCAAATCGGCCCGCGCCAGTTAGAATTACCACCAAATAGTCCCGTTGATGATTCTGCGGGTTCATAATCGACACGGTAAACGTTACTACCCACTGTAAAAATGTAAGGATTATCTTTGTGATAGCGAGAGAGGGCGCGGATGCCGTAATCACTTAAAAACTCCGATTCATCCAGCATCTTTTCTAAGATCCGGCGTAGTTTTTCCTGGTTCACGGGGGAGAGTAAACGCCTGCCAGCAACGCCGGGTTGCGCTGGATTGCTGATATTGTGCAAGTGTGGAGCAAATTTTTGCGTGAAATAAGTAATTCGTTTTCTAAAGGTAGGTAATTTCTCTAGCACATCCGTGTCGAAAACTGCTGAGGCAAATAACGGAATTAGTCCTACCATTGATCGCACTTTGATGCGCCGAGACGAGCCATTGGGAAAGCACAATACGTCGTAGAAGAAGCCGTCTTCCTCATCCCACAATTCATCTTCATTCTCGCCAATCCGATCCATCGCTGCGGCAATATACATGAAGTGTTCGTAGAATTTACAGGCGAGTTCTTCATAAGCCGGATTCAACAGTGCTAACTCCAGGGCGATCGCCAACATATCCAAACAGAACATCGCCATCCAACTTGTACCATCTGCCTGTTCGAGCGTTCCACCAGTTGGCAAGGGTGCACTGCGATCAAAAACACCAATATTATCTAAGCCCAAAAAACCGCCTTCAAATATATTGTTACCGTGTGCATCTTTACGATTTACCCACCAGGTAAAATTCATTAGTAGTTTGTGGAACATACTTTCGAGAAACAGGCGATCGCCCACTCCACCCCGCATTGCTTTGTCTATTAAATAAACTTGCCAAGTCGCTGTGCAATGAACAGGGGGATTAACATCGCTAAAATTCCACTCGTAGGCAGGAATTTGTCCATTCGGGTGGAGGTAGACTTGATTAGTCATCAGTCTGAGCTGATCTTTGGCAAAGTCTATATCCACGAGCGCCAAAACACCACAGTGAAATGCTAAATCCCAGGCAGCAAACCAAGGATATTCCCACTTGTCTGGCATTGAGAGGATATCAGCACTCTCAAGATGAAACCACTCTTTGTTTCGACTTGGGTAGCGCTGTTGGCAATCTGGTGGCAAAATCTCATCTTTGAGCCAATCATAGACTGGATAGTAATAAAACTGTTTTGTCCATAACATTCCAGCCAATGCCTGTCGCATGACATTGCGCTCATCTTCTGAAACATTCACAGGAATAATGGCGTTGTAAAACTCATCTGCTTCCGAAGAACGAGTTTGCAGCATTGCCTCAAACTTATCGCCAAAAGAAGCAGCATCTAATAAGCGATTGCTTAGACATAGCTGAATTTCTTCTACACCGTTGGCAGGAATTTCTAGTAAATAATGGGCTGCGGCTTTTGTCCCGATTTTTTCGGGGTTGACAGCTTCATGCTTGCCATGCACAACGTAGTTGTTAATTCCATCTTTGACATAAGGAGATTGATTTGGAAGGTTAAATATCCGTTCCCGATTAGTTTCATTCTCGGTGAACAAAAACGGAATCGTGCGATCGCAATACAATAAATACCGTTCACCAAGTTCGGAATGAGAGGCAGCTATAGTTTGATCATTTAGTTGTTTGATAAAAGGCTTGGGTGGTTGTTTACCAAACCATGACCAGGTATTGCGAAACCATAAGGTTGGTAAAATATGAAGTGATGCTGTTTGTGGCCCTCGATTCCAGATGCTAATTTTAATTAAAATCTCTTCTGGGGATGCTTTGGCATACTCTACAAACACATCAAAGTAGCGATTATCGTCAAATACCCCTGTATCAAGTAATTCGTATTCCCATTCCAAGCGATGTCTTCGCCGATTCGTATTTACTAGATCTGCATAAGGGTAGGCTAGTTGAGGATACTTGTACAGATACTTCATGTAGGAATGGGTAGGCGTACTGTCAAGATAGAAGTAATATTCTTTGACATCTTCGCCATGATTTCCTTCACTGTTTGTCAGTCCAAATAATCGTTCTTTTAAGATCGGATCGACGCCATTCCACAAAGCTATTGCAAAACATAGTTGTTGGCGATCATCACAAATACCTGCCAACCCATCTTCACCCCAACGATATGCACGAGAACGAGACTGATCGTGGCTAAAATAATCCCAAGCGTTTCCCGCTTGACTATAATCTTCGCGCACCGTTCCCCATTGCCGTTCACTTAGATAAGGCCCCCACTTTCTCCAAAGTATATTTTGTTCACGAGCCTCTTGCAGTCTCAGCTTTTCTACATTACGCTTTGCAGCTTCCATTGTAGATATTCTACTCCTTTAGTTGTCATCATGAACTTATACAATTTCCCTAAATTGTGGCTACAGATGGAAAAAGGTTTGTAATTGCGCTTAAGCGTTACTACAAACTATGTGTAGTCTTAATTTGGAGAATTGGTATTAATATTGCTAAATCTCTACAAAGATAGATGAAATTAAACTCTTGGAACTTATTATTTGTAGAGATATAATTCTGTCTCATCAATATGCTTAAACTTACAAAGATAAAAATTTAATGAGTGATCGCAATCAAATCAGCCATGACTTTTCTCCTATGTTTCAGATGCAATTGAACGGTTAGCAAAAATTAACTGATGAAGTTGCATTCATTTGGTATAGCACCCAAGACAACAAACAGCAGAATCTTTTTTCTTTGTTTATCTGCTGCTGTGCTTAATAAAAGTGCAAAATCAAAAAATAATTATGCCTACAATGTCAAAGCATGCTCTAATTTTTTGATCATGAATGCTTCTACATAATTAACTCGCTCACCACCAACACAGAGAATAGCTTCTTTCTCCTCAACAGTTTTTGCAACTTTACGCGCAATCGACATTAGCCAAGTCTTAAACTCAGATGCCTGTGCAGCAGTAAGCTTATTTGCCATAATCAACGCAACTTTCTCAAAATGAGCGATCGCTTGCTGACGTCCCTGTGCCGGATTATCAAGGTTTTGTATTAATCTTAGTAATTCAATCTCCTTTTTGTATACTGACTTTTCATCTTTAACAATTTTTTTGTCGTCAACTGCATTGAAAGAAGCAACTAAAAATTCTACCAAGTCATTTGATATGTCTTGGCGTTGTTGTTCTGCTGCAATAATTTGAATTCCGGCTTGTACTTCTTTAAAAAAAGAAACCGGATCAATCTTGTCAGATAGGGTTAGTGCCATGATGGCTTGTAAAGGAGCCTGCATGAGGATGGACAATTCACTGTCCGACAAGTGGTAATGCACCATTATTTACTACCCCACAGTTGAAAGAAGCGTAAAGTAACAACATACTAACTGTGGATTATTTTATATTGATAAAGACCATCTTTATAATCACTTATAAATAAAAAATTCATAAATTTTTTTATTTTTCATTTTACTGCAATTGAGTTATCTGAGCTAGCATAATTTTAAAATATAAAAAGGAAATAAGAAACAAATAAGAAATAAATAAGAATAATTGTAAAAAAGTTCAGAATCAGAAAAATCAGTAAATAATAAGAAAAAATAATAAAAATTATATATGCACCGGATTTAAAGTTGGTGAGATACAAAACTTTAGTCTCAAAGTCGTATGAGTGGTAAGAAAGGGAATAGGTGTGACTAGTCCCCTACCCTTACGCGAAGCCGTCTACCATGTCAACGTGACGGAAACTGCGCCTTAGCGGGGTATTCTGCTGTAAATTTACAGCCATTTTTAGAAAGGGCGGCTAAACCCGCCCCCGACAAAAATTGTGCTTGAAATACATGAAATTTGCTATGAGCAACAAAAAACCACCGCATACTTTTGAATAACTAAGTTACTCTAGAAGCGCTGGTAAGAAAATATTGATAAATGTAGTTAAAATACTCTACAAAATGTCACTAAATGATGACATCTGCGACCAAAACATTATGTATCTTTGCTCTGATTAATAAACTGGAATTAATCCAATTTGCCGCAAGATAAATAAGAGAATAGAGTTCACGATGCTGAGTGCAATAGCCCCAATAATTGCACTTCCAATTCCCCATCGCAACCGAAATCCTTCAACTAGCCAAGCAGCTAAACCAAACACAATGATACTCCCAATCAAGGGAATCAATCCTAAACTCACAACTGCACTTGTTGTCCTAAACCACCCTGGAAACAAACTCCAAAATCCATTGAAGGCACCAATTATTGCTCCAGCAATCAGAGCGATCCAAGGATTGTCAACTTCAACACCTAAAGGTAGCTTAGATATGATTAATAAACTAATGGCTATCACTACGATAGAAATGAGAAAGCCAGTCATCTTTTCATGCCTCAAATATGAAAAATGGACAAAGGTAACTTGATATTTGCAATCACTTAGTCTTGAGTTCCAATGCCTGCTTTAGTTTTCCGATTTGGGAACATAGTCAAGAGCTTTAACTAAGGTTAACAGATTTACAAAGATTTGAGCTAAAAGATAAGCAATTGGTATGATTCGGGCATCGGCATAGATTTTAGAGTGTCATCGGTGCAATCGGTTCAATATCAAGATCATTGCCACCAATTTGATTTGTACGAAGTACCCACACATAAGCATTATGTTTGAGAAAAACGTGCACAATCGTATCACTTGCTAGGCGAGGCAACAGAGTTTTCCAGCTTGCCAGTCCAGTTAGCAAGTTTTGTAAGGGGTCATCTTCTAAAGTACTGCCTAAATTGTATTCATTTTTTTCCCAGTCGGAACGCACAGTGCCAAATGGCTGAAGTTCACGTTTCAAAGCTTCGTCCAGTTCCAATAACTGTTGATATTGTCTAGCTTGCTCAGGATTATGTAATAGCCAGTTTTCCAATAAAGAGGCATTTGATTGAATTGCTCGCTGTAAGCTACGAAGACTGGCAAACAATGCCTTGTTGGAGTCTTGGGCGCAGTTATATGCTGGCCCAACATAGGTTCCACCAGTACCATCACCAATCCGATAACGAGCGGTCATGGCTTGAAGTTGGGTTAGCATGATATCTAAGACAGAGCGTTTCATGCCATTGAACTCAAAGTCTCCGGTGAACGCATCAAGCTTCACCAGAATATCGCACACAGGACGAATACCTGTCCAACCAAATTGGCGATCGCCCATGTAACGTGACCAGTGCAAGGTTCCTGCGATTAATCCATCCGTGTTATGGGTGTAAATCTGATAGTAGTTTATATCAAACTGGAGTTCATCTGCGAGCGGTTCGCGCACGACTTGGGCTAATCCGTAGGCAAAGTGACCAAAAAATATGGGACTAGCAGCAGCGGGTTCTTTCTTGTTACCTCCAATGCCACCATAGGTATGCAATAATAAGGCGCGCTCACCTTCTTGCCACTCGGCGAGCGCATCTTGAATTGATTGATTTTGGCAACTCAGCAACACCGAACTAATTTTGCCTTTCTGAGCTAGAATATCAGCCCAAGCTTGTTTGCGAATGTATTTATACGCTGGCTTGCGGCCGAAAATCACTCGCTCTGGTTGGAGTCGCATCAGGGCGCGTGGAGCAAGGGACTGTACCACAAAATACCCCGATGCATCTTTAGCACCATAGATATACCAACCTGTTTCATTAAGTAGAGATTTTTCTATGTGGCGGCTGGTGGAGGGAAAACAGTCATTGCGATCGGCAACTGGTGGCGGTAGGCGGACAATTTCCTCTATACCATCAAATTGTCGAGAGCTAGGATTGAAATGCACCACTCGAAACTGATCAGTTCCTTTAACAGGCTGGAAAAACTGAATTAAACCGTAGTATCGCCCGGTGATTTGCACTGGTTGAGTGCGGATGCGAAGTGTAATATTTGCTGCTACTGCTTCGATAATAATATCGTCATTTAGCATCACAATCACATCATCATTTGGACGTGAACCTGCAAGAGATTCGAGCGGATCGACCTGTCGCCAATGATTTAAGCGCACCGGATGAATCGATCCCCCATATTTACTGGTGTACTCTGCATCAGCGCTGAAGTGAACATCGTGTGTCACTGCCCGCACCCAGTTCTGTACATTTTGGTCATCCACCCAACGCAAGTTTACAACTTGTCCTACTAAGTGTTCATAACCTGCATCAGCATAATGAACTTCAAACAGACATCCTCGAACGGTGTGTCGTTCTTGTTTCTGTGGCAAAATTAAACGACCTATCCAGCGTCCGAGCGGACGATACCAGTTCAAATCAACCGTTTGGTGGAGTGGATAATAATCAGGGTGATTAAAGTCAGCTTCCTGGTAAAGTCCGTAGTTACTCGGTTTTCTGGTGATGTGTTGTTCAGCAACCAATAATTTACCGCGCAGAATTTGGATAATATAGTCTACAGTCTGTTCCAAATGGCTGCGTCCATCTGGTAGATATTCTTTTGGATCTAACATTCCACCAGGAACCTGATGACCGACAGGCCCAAGAGAAATAAAGCTAATTTTACCGAGTCGTTTGCCTCGGTTCCAGTAAGAGAGCGGAAGTAGTTTCCACCGTCCGGGAAAAAGAATCGGCCCAAGTTGTTCGACTGTGTCTTTTTCACCAACTAAATGGTAGAGGTGTTCAAGCTTGAGAATATTGCAGTTACCACTGATAACTCCACCTAAGGAAATTACATCAATAGGAGCACCAGTTGCTCGTCTGAGGAAATGCGCAGATGCGGCAGACATTTGCCCTCCACCACTATAGCCAATTAAGGTGACAGGAACACTACTGCCAGGCTGGTAACCATTGTTAATTAGCGCATTGTACATGACCTGAGCTATGCCTTGGTTGTAGAGAGGGCCGTAACGTCGATCAGCTGAAACGCACACGATTAAGACGTTCCGAAGATTAACCAAATAACCCAGTAAGTTAGTAGGGTTGGCAAAGCGTAGTCTATCAGCAAGTCGCCAGAGAAAGCCAAGAGGACGGTCTTCAACAAGAGGTTTGTTAAAGACGGAATATACCATTAACCCTCGAATCAGTGCTACATCATTAGGTAGGGCAGGAACTAAGGCATCTAAAAAATCTTCAATGTCGGGAAGATATTCAGAAGTAGATTGACAAATGCCGTCCAGATAAATGATGTAACGAGAAATGTTTCGGGAGTCTGCAACAGGTTCCACCAAGGTTCCCGTGTTAATGGTTGTATTGACTTCATCGTTATACCATCCTGCCCACCATCCTAAAGTTTCTAGGGGAGCTAAAAGCCCTGCAAAGATGAGTCCGACAATGCCAATCCATACTAAATCAAAAACAAATCGAAACATCCCTGGCAGTCGGGTATACCATCCAAATAATCCTTCACGGACAGGCCTGAGCAGAATTGCTACTACAAAGGCAAGAACTACCATGCCCAGTAGACGGAGAAATAGTATTAGCTGCTGTTTGTTGAATGTATTATTAGCCACAGCAGAAGTTTCAGCCCTAGTACCACTTGTCGTATAATCACTAACTCGTGGTGTTAAATTTTCCTCCTCTACCCTTGGTCTAGCTGAGGCAATTAACTGCTGAATATCTGGAGCTGTTGTTGGCGAAGAAGTTCGATTCAAGCCAGTGCCAACTAATTCAGTTACTTCCTGCCGATGGGTTACTAACTCAACTCCAGCCACCTTATTGGCTAACCAACGCCCCAAGTTAGCGATCGGTTGACCAATAGTTTGCTGTAATATTTGCAGCATTGCCCACCCAAATGCAACATACCAAAAAGCAGTTCCTGCCGATACCTGAGCAACAGCTCCAAAGCCAACAACCATTGCCAGCAAGTGCCAGACTGACAACAGCCATAAAATCGGAACTCCCAGGTAGGGTAGTGCTCCCAAAAAGCTGAACATCAGGGGCGCATAACTTAGCCCTAGCACCCTTGCTAAGGTATTGAAGGGAAAATTGATAGACGAAGAGATCAGACAAATCAGCCAAGAGCTAAATACTAGAAATAGATACCCAAATGTATATAAAACTGCGTTTATTAACAGGCTAAAAATGAAGCGTACAGGCTGAACACGATTGATAAAAAGAATGATGCTCTCGGCGATCGCCTGAGATAAACCAGAGATGAGGACAATCAAAAGCGCTAGGGTAAACCCATTGGGTAAGATGCTAATTTGCTGGAAGACCTCTGCATTAAAGCTAAATACTCCTGCCAATAATTCCCAAAGTTGATTGACATCAGTTGTGGACATGGTTATATTCTCATGTCTGTTTTGTAAATCTTAGTACTATCAAGCTCATCTGTAGCATTTACCTTACAGCTTGTATTTTTTCGCATATTCGCGAACTGATGAGTCCACAACGGCGTAGAGGAGTTGATCCGGGTCGTTTTCTGCCTTTTTTCTGATCATCTGCCCAATTTCTTTACCCGTTTCTTTAGAGGGACGCAGTTGATATCCTCGCTTCTCTACTGATAACGCCACAAGTTGCTGAACCATACGGACAAAGGAGTCGTAGTTCTTCCCGCTCTTCTGCCAAGCTTCTTTTACCGTTATGGTGGTAAGTTCGTTGTTGTTCCACGTTTGTTGAGTAGTCTGATTTTGGACTAGTTGCTGAGGCGAATTTGCATTTGCTTTCAAACTTGTTGAGAATATCCCTGCACTTGATGTGGCAGTAAGAGCAGATATGACCACCATCCGGCTAATTAGCGACTTCATCTTCATTTCCTCCTCATTTCTGCAATCTTTTGAGTTAAGTACCTAAACAAAATTAGTTACACATTCTCTGTGCTGTTCCCTGTTGCCTGCCTCCAGCCGTAAATTTAATTTTGCCTAACTACTTACTAGTTATTTATTTCTACCGCTACCACCGACAATCCCGCCAGCCGCACCACCATAGATTCCGCCTCTGATGGCTCCATCCAATCCATCCGTGAGTAATCCAATCCCGGCTCCCACTGCTGCACCTGTTGCGGCAGTTTCACGTGCTCGTTCACCACGTTTTCCTCCCTCAGTCACCGCAGCAGTACCAGCTCCAATTGCAGCCCCTTCAAGCGCATCACCTAATCCATCACCAAAAATGGCTCCAGCTGCACCACTAATCAGCGCTCCTGTCGTTTTTCTGTCTGCTCGGCTGGGAGTGCTAGCTAAACACACAGCTAGAAGACTTACTCCGATACCAGCTGCACATCGTTTCCACTGCTTCACAGTCCACCTCTTTATATCTAATGAGTTACTCTCAACCAGAGAATTTCAAGTGGGTTTTGGAAATTTGTAAGACATTAAATCCCCACCACAAGTTGGTAGCAACCCATTATATGTAGTGGGGTGATGTTTTTATTATCCATACAGAAAATATTAACAATGGTACTAAAGTTGCTCAGTTGCTCAAATACCAATGTGGTTGATGTAATTCATCATGCTAATAAGCGTAAACACCACCCGCTTTAGAAATATTTAGTACACGGTAACCAGCAGCATCAACAGGTCTAACCCTGACCTCAATCGTATTATCTTGGGCAGAAGTTTCATACCTTAAACCACCAGCTTTTCCAGCAGCAGCTTCTTGTGAGGGATTATAAATAGCAATGTTGACAGGTAGAGTAACATTGTTAAGTTTTGCATTACCCCCTACAGGTAAGTCATTATCTGCACGTCCGTCTAGGAAATTGTATTTCAAAGGTGAATTAGTTTCATTAATGAGGATAACGGTTACTGCTTGTTTTGGATTCACCCGTGCGATCGGTTGCCAGTAGCCAGGATTGTAAGTGCGTGCAGGTGGATTTTGAGTAGGTAGTTTTTGCTGAGTGGGTAGCTTGGGGGTAGGTGGTTTTTGAGCTAAGACTGGTACGGTTAAACTTGCTACCAAAGTCACTCCTCCTACCAGCCAAATTTTAATCTGATTTAGTTGTGGCATACCTTAGTTTCTCTCACTAAAATTAGAAAAAATAAAAGTGATATAACTGTTTAAAACAAGCTAATTGAATAGTACTTGTCACAAACAGACAAACAGAGTAAGTCCATCTAGTTATTAGCTGAAAGTAAAATACCTTGAAAATAAAATCTATAGTTATGCCATTAGATAGAGGAAGATTTCTTCCAAAAGGAAGATTTTTTATCTCAACACTGTTTTAAGAGAAATACTTGTATCAATCTGTAAAAATATATAAGCAATTGTTAAATAATCATAATTTTATAAACTATTTTTAGCCTAATGTTAGGCTCATAAAGCCTCATGATCTTAACGTTTTGAGGATAGATAATAAAATTTTAGAATATTGATAGATTTATTGTTATATCTTATTTCTTTCTTATATTTTTGTGATAGCTTAAATAAATTGATATTAAGGTAAAATTGTAAACTTTAGCTTTGTCAGTATTTTTTCTATTAAAAGTCAATCTACGAAAAACAGAGCCTCTTGTGGTTTCATCATATACAAGTTTTGGCTTTTTGTTGTCTGTATAAGCTTTCTTTAATAGCGGTTATGGAAATAGATAAAAATTTTCGGATAGCTAGCACATTAACAATTGGATTTCAAGCCAGCTAATTGAGGCGATCGCTCTATGGTTACCAATTGATTTAGTTGTAAGCTTAAATTAGAGATAGTCTAAAACGTCAAGACACAGAGTTGTATGCTGTCTGATGTAGCTAGCAGGGAATGAGTGACATTATGCTATGCCTTGAAAGTGAATGGTGAAAAGCGATCACTCAACAAGAAACCATGACTGTTTGTCAAGGTAATTTATCGTCAATATTAGCTTGATAATAAGCGATTTCTGGTGAAATTGTGCTGAATAAGTGACTCGCTTTTTAAATTTGACACAATTATCAACCGAGGAATCATGAGTATAAAGCAAACACATCTCAGTAAAGGGAATATCTTGATTGTTGATGATAAACTGGAAACTTTAAACCTTTTAGTTTCTTTATTGTCTGAAAATGGATATGGAGTCTTACCTGCCTTAAGCGGGAAAATGGTGTTTAAATCTATTCAGTCAAATATACCTGACTTAATTTTGCTGGATATCATGATGCCAGAAATGGATGGCTATGAAGTTTGTCAAAAGCTAAAAGCCGCCGAACAAACTAAAGAAATTCCAATTATTTTTATTAGCGACTTCAATGAAGATTTTGATAAAGCAAAAGCCTTTTCTGTGGGTGGAGTAGATTATATTACTAAACCCTTTGAGCCATCAGAGCTATTAGCTCGCATCGAGAATCAATTACGTCTTAGTCGGTTATCTAAACAGATGCGAGAGCAAAATAAACAGCTTTTGAAGGAGATTGAAGAACGTAAGCGAGTAGAAGAGATATTACACCAGCACCAAGAACTCTTGCAAACTGTTGTTTTGGAAGAACGTACTCGTATGGCAAGGGAAATCCACGATACCCTCGCCCAAACCTTCACAGGTATCTTAGTACATTCGGGAGCAGCCTCCCGATTAATGATGCATAATTCACAAACAGCACAAGTGCACATTATTCAAGTACGTGATTTAGCTCGTTGTGGACTTGTTGAAACTCGCCGTTCGGTGGAAGCACTACGTCCACAATTGCTAGCACAGAGCGATTTATGCAGCGCACTCAAACACATTACAAAGCAGATGGTTTCAGATCTAGATCATCCTGCTGTTTGTAAGGTAACTGGTATGGCATATCCTCTGCCGTCAGATGTAGAAAGTAACTTGTTACGAATCGCTCAAGAAGCACTGACTAATGCTATTAAGCATGCTAATGCTGACAAAATTCAGATTGATGTAATGTATAAAAAAGCATTGTTTGTCTTGCGCATTAAAGATAATGGTCAAGGATTTGAAATAAACGATATTTCTTTTGAGCAAGGCTTTGGCATTTTAGGAATGAAGGAGCGTGCCAAGCAAATCGGAGCACAACTGACAATTCAGAGTTTGCCTGGAAAGGGAACACAAGTCATGGTTTCGGTAAAACGAAATTAACTTCATCATGAATCAGTCAAATCTCATTCGCATCCTGATTGCGGACGATCATCCTGTTGTACGCCAGGGATTGATGGCAATTATTGAGTCTGAGCAGGACATGAGTATTATCGGTCAGGCTCATAATGGACGTGAAGTGCTAGAAGCTTTCCGTCAACTTCAGCCTGATGTAACGCTAATGGATTTGCGGATGCCAGAAATAGGAGGAGTTGAGGCAATTTTTGCGATCAAAACAGAGTTTGAAAACGCGCGGATTATTGTTCTTACATCCTACGACGGTGATGAAGACATCTATCGTGGATTACAAGCTGGTGCGAAAGGCTATCTACTCAAAGAGGCTGAACCAGATGAACTTTTGGAAGCAATCCGAGTTGTTTACAACGGTCAAAAGTATATTCCGCCTATAGTGGGAGCAAAGCTGCTAGAGCGGATGGGTGCGCCACAATTAAGTCAACGAGAGTTGCAAGTGCTCCAGCTAATGGCAAATGGCAAGAGCAACCAAGAGATTGGTATTACTTTGTCCATAGCAGAAGGTACAGTTAAATTTCATGTCAATAATATTTTGGGCAAGTTAGGAGTTAGCGATCGCACACAAGCAGTAATTATGGCGTTCAAGCGGGGAATAGTTAGTCTGTAGCAGAAGGTAGGAGTCAGAAGGTTTCCCTACACCCCTACACCCTCTCTCAATTCAGAAGGGAAGAAAATTTTATAAAAATCAGCTTTATCTTAACTATTTCGTAACTTTGAATACAGAATTTTTGGATATCTTTGTAATTGGGCAACAGACAAGACAGAACTTAAACAATAGGAAAACTTTAATATGTCTACTCAAGAGAAGGCTCGTGCCTTAATGCAGCGTCATTATCAACAGGTCAAGCATCGTCAACAATCAATGCTTGGACGTACAGGACAAGAACTTGGTATGCCTGCTGAAATAGCTAATTACTGGAACCCAATTCAAGGAAAGCTAAGTCATATGGCAAGGGTGCTTTATGATCGCAATCATGTGACCTTTAGCTAGGATATTTGATGGGTTTAAAGACTCAATACCTGAAAGTCCCATCTAGAGAACTTCTAGATGGGTATTTTAATAAGATTGAAATTATTTAAACTACTGTTAACCTAATGTTTAATATTCTTTAATTACAAAATAATGAGATTAGAGAGATAGTGAAAAAGAATGATTATTTTATTTAAAAGTGCTGCTTATAAACCGCCTATCAGTATGGTTGCCGAAAATTTATAGCGAGCTTACTTTGCAATTAGTCATTATAAAAATAAGATAAATAAAAACATTACACGTTCTTTAAGTACTAATTTTTGTTTAAATATTTATCAATTTAATCTGATTAATTAGCAATATTTCTTATGAGAAATTTGAATTTATTCTGATATGGTTCACTACTGCCTAAACTCTTGTTTAATGGTAATTAATTCATAAAATTTATGACCAAAACCAAAGATGTTAACAAAGTAATAAATCTCAGTGATTCTCAATATTACTTGAATAGAGAACTGAGCTGGTTGGAATTTAATCGACGAGTATTGCACGAAGCACTAGATGTACGCACACCATTACTAGAAAGACTAAAATTTAGTGCCATATTTAGTTCCAATCTAGATGAATTTTTTATGGTGAGGGTAGCACTGCTCAAAGAACAAGTCAATGCACAACTGAGTCAGCGCAGCCCAGATGGACGTACACCACAACAACAGCTAGAAGCGATCGCTCAACAACTTCGTCCAATGGTAATTGAACAGCATCGCCACTTTCAGCAAGTCCTATGCCCGGAGTTGGCAGTAAATGGCATTCACATTCTCAATTACAGCGATATCACCACTCAAGAACGTAGTTATCTCAAACAAATATTTCAACAGAAAATTTTTCCAGTTCTGACTCCCCTAGCAGTAGATCCGAGCCATCCATTTCCTTTAATGGCAAATCTGAGTCTGAATTTAGCAGTCGTAGTCCAACAGCCAAATACCAAAGAAGAAAAATTTGCCAGAGTCAAAGTACCCAACATCTTACCTCGATTTATACCCTTACCCCAAAAGTCACCCACAGATAACAACAAATCAAATCACTGGAGTGGCGTACCAATAGAACAGGCGATCGCTCATAACCTAGAAGCCTTATTTCCAGGGATGATCATCAAGGAATATCACTTGTTTCGACTCACTCGTGATGCAGATTTAGAAGTAGCAGAACAAGAAGCCGATGACTTACTCTTAGCAATTCAGCAAGAGCTGCGTAAACGCCACTTTGGCGGTTCAGTAGTGCGCTTAGAAATTCAACCATCAATGCCACAATCAGTGCGACAAATGCTAATGGCAGAAATGGAATTGAGCGAGTTCGATGTATACGAAATTGAAGGACTTTTGAATTTAAAAGATTTGATGTCATTAATGGCGCTGCCATTACCTGAGTTGAAAGATCCACCTTTCTCATCAGTCATACCACCCCGTCTGCGTCACTTTCATCAACCGAGTAAAATTGCCAACTTAGATGACGAAGAAAAAAGCATATTCTCAGTCATTGAGCAAAAAGATTTGCTGGTACATCATCCTTACGAATCCTTCAGTGCCTCTGTAGAAGAATTTATTGCTCAAGCCGCCCGTGATCCAGATGTACTAGCAATAAAAATGACACTATACCGTACCTCTGGCGATTCTGAAATTGTTCATTCTCTGATTGCCGCTGCCGAAAGTGGCAAGCAAGTAGCTGTACTTGTAGAGTTAAAAGCTCGTTTTGATGAAGAAAACAATATTACTTGGGCGCAAAAGCTAGAAAAATCTGGTATTCATGTAATTTATGGTTTGGTAGGATTGAAAACTCACACTAAGACTGCGCTGGTAGTACGCAGACAAGGAGAGAATATTCGTCGTTACGTCCACATTGGTACTGGTAACTACAATTCCAAAACAGCAAAATTATACACTGACTTAGGGCTGTTGAGCTGTCGAGAAGAGTTAGGTGCAGATTTAACTGATTTATTCAATTATTTGACGGGCTATTCCTGTCAAAGTTCTTATCGCAAGCTACTAGTTTCTCCAGTAAATATGCGCGATCGCATCATTGCGCTGATTGAAAGAGAAATCGAACATTGTAAAAATGGTCACAAGGGGCATATTATTGCCAAGATGAATTCGTTGGTTGACCCTCAAATTATTGCTACTCTCTATCAAGCATCTCAAGCTGGGGTAGAAATTGATTTGATTGTGAGGGGTATCTGCTGTTTGCGTCCTCAGGTGGCACAAGTTAGTGAGAAGATTCAAGTAATTAGTATTGTTGGTCGTTTCTTAGAACACTCCCGTATTTTTTACTTCCACAATCATGGCGAAAATGAAGTGTTCATTGGTAGTGCCGATTGGATGCCTCGCAATTTAGATCGAAGAGTTGAAGCTGTTACTCCTGTTGAAGAGCTTGAGATTATTCAAGAGTTACAAAATATTTTGCAGATCTTACTTCAAGATAACCGCCATGCATGGGAACTTCAATCTGATGGTTCCTATATGCAACGTCGTCCTAACAAAGATGAGCCTGAACGCTCTGCCCAGGCTTTGTTTATGGAAATGACACAGCAATAACTAGTATTTACTCTAGGCAAGAAAACTAATTGCTAGTTTCTAGTCAACTTTCTAAGAGGCTTTCGCATTTCTATAGTTTGCATCTACCCAACAGCGGGGTAGATTTTCACCAGAAGGAAAAACAAGGCTTTCTTTTTGATAAGATTCTGGAGATTGTTCTTCTTGCCCTCTTTGTTCCTGGGCTTGAATACTTTCTACAGTAGGATCAATTAATTCTTGAACATTGACAATTTTGATTAGTTCACCACTGTCTTTAATTTGTAGTAACATCTAAAGCTGTCTCCGTAATTTTACTGGCTTGTCAAAATCAGAAAAATAAAAATAAGGCATCTTTAATTTTCATTCTCAGCGACTGTGAGAATGACTAGCTAGATGCAGCTCTAACGCCCCCAAACACCGAGTTAAAAAGATAGCTAACTTCGGGGGAAAATTATATTTCGCGCTGATACTTCTCTAATATGTCTACTAAATTGACCTGACATTGCAGAGGTAATAAATCAATTAGAGGAAGTTCTTTCCTACCACCGCCCAGCTTGACTGGAATGGATTCTAGTACCTGGATGACATCTTCTTCATCTATTGGCTTACTCCCAGTAATTAAAGCGTACATCTGTTCTGCAACAACAGTATGCATCTTGGCATCCGATAAATACAGATGCCATTTAGCAATGTCTATGTAAATGTTTTCGCCTATTTCAGCTGCTAAGTTTTCCAGTAGTTCTGAGGTGTTAGTTTTGGCCATAGTAATACCCTGATTAACTGGAATCAGTTTCTATTTTGATAAGAATTATCGCTTAAGTAATCGAGTTAACTCTACCGTCGCAAGTTACAATCTTTTAAATTCGATTGCTCAGTCTTCAGGTGGATTTCGGTGGTGTCTGTGAATAGTTGGCGATCGCAGCAATGTAAATTAGATGTGTCAACAGTATTACCAACCAGACTGTTGTTAGCCAAGGTAGCCACTCCCAATTAGCTTTGAGGAAGTTATGAAAAAACCATAAGCCAGAGTTAGATGCCGCAAATATTGCCACGTGTACAGCAAAATTCATTCGGTCATCTAGTTTACGGTAAGCAGGATCATTGCGATCGGGTTGACGAGGCCAACGAGGAGGCATATATATTTGTTACAGAATTTCATAAATTTACTTTCTGACCTATTTTAAGGTTTTTTGTGTATTGTCGGTGTTTACCTTATATTGGATTGCCAAAAATTTTAGAGCTTATTCTGACTAACAAAAATAGAAGCTTGGATAAATTGCATAAAAATAACTGCTCTGAGGTAAGTCTAAAGTAGACATTGCTAAACTGCTTACTTAAAGAGGACAAGGAGCCAGCGCTGTGGTGAATCGGCTGTGCTGACGGGTAACACGAGCGCAGCGACTGGCGTGGGGAGACAAAGGGAAGGAACGTGTTCTTACACTCTTACACCCCCACACCCATTTTCAAGACAGACGCCCATGTGATTAAATCACACAACGAGGAATGAAAACTGTCTTTCCTTCTGCCTTCTGCCCTACCCTTCGGGAACGGCTTCGCCGAACGGGTACCCTGCCCTGGCGGGAAGCCGCTAGCTAACGCAACGCTTGACGGCGAACGCGTCTAGTGCCGACTTGTAGGCGCCGAAGGCGACTTTCCGTAGGGTAGCACGTGGCGTCCAAGAGGGGGGCTGCCTCACCTCCTGCTCTCTGCCTTATTTTCAAGCCATGTGTTTTGTTGCCACTTAAGATTGAGCAATTATATGTTTGTTTGTAAACATTGAAAATCGCTTAGGCTGTGAAAATTACTATTAATCATTAGAATTTAGGCAGTTTTGTAAAAAACAATAGTTTTGCGCTGTGTACTATCTAGACTTGTAGATTAATGTTAAAAGAAAATAGAAATAAAGAAATTTACTAAGGATAAATTTTCTTATTCAAAAATTACTGTAGATTGGTTTTAGTACAAATAAAATTTTTATTTAATTATTTTGCTAATACATTTTTGTATCTACTTTTATAAATTTCTGAACAAATTTAGTATCGGTTTTAAATTTTTCATGAAGACAACTTATTTCTACCCTTAGGTAAGTATCTTTAGCCGCCAGTAACGGATAATCAATACCAAGAGACTAAAATTTGTAATCAATTTATCCATTTTCTATTTCTACTTATACGATTGAAGGTACTAGAGCAGTCAAACTTATTTACCTGAATAAAATTTTATACATTAGTGCAATGAGAAGGAATATAAATATTACAACTGGATAATCTTTATCAGGAGTAGCGCTCATGAATTACAAGCAAGGCCAGTTCTTTGGTCAAATGCAGATATATGTTGTCTATTTATTGTGTATTTTGTAGATTTAAATACTCAGTAAAGTTTTAGGAAGTCTTGCTAAGGCAAGATTGTATTGAAATAGTACGGCTTTTTATCTTGTTTTTTGCCAACAGTATATTTATGGTTTCTAACTCGCTGATGTTAACATTTAATTATTTAAATTTATATATTTTTATTTTGTTAGCAGCTGCTACAAATATAATTGCTTACATTTTACGTACTAATCTGCGAAGAACTCATAACAGTTATGAGTATGAATTGCCTTCTCTGAATGCCTACGAAATTGCTTATCTAGCTGGTGGTCAACAGCGAGCAATAGATACTGCCATCGTAAGCTTGGTACAGCATGGGTATTTACAAGCGTATCCAGAAACACGAGCCTTAAAATTGAAAGCTACTTTACCTAAAGATTGCTTTGTCTTGGAAACAGAGATATCACATCTTGTTAGATTCAATGGTAGCATCAGTCAAATTACAACATCCGTTACCCATGCTACATTTCCAATCTATAGACGCTTAATTAATCTTGGTCTATTGATGTCTATAGATCAAGCAAAAAGCTTACAGTTTTTGTCTGTGCTACCAATATTTGTCCTGTCAATTGTGGGCATGGGTATGATTATTTTAGATATTTCTCAAGGACGACCAGTTAGTTTGTTAGTGCTGCTATGTACAATTGCTATTACCCTTGGTTTTTGCTTTCTATCTATACCCATACATCGAAGTTTAGAAGGCGATCGCATTCTCAAAAACCTTCGTGCTACCAACTCTTTTACCACCACAGAAGATGATTCTCAATTGATAGCATTCGCCCTTTTTGGTGTAGGAGTTTTAGCGAATAGTCCTCTGAATGATTTGCGACAAGTATTAGTGTCTCGTTTTAGTTTTGATCACAAACCATATTTGCTGCAATGTTTGAGTTATGCTGCTGCTTTATTTTGAGATGGTAGAGTCAACAGTCTTAAATAACTGAAACTGATCAGAGTAATTTTTAGTGTGTAGTTAAACAAATCTAATAGATACTCAGTCAATGCTGTTTACGGTAAATACAAATGCTAGGATCTTCTAGTAGCTGCTGTAGTCCTTGCTATTAATGAATAAATCATTGGATGAAGCCCTTTCTATTGACATTGCCACTCGTATAAAAAGTAAAGCTAAAAAACCGTTTGACAATGCTTACAAAGCAGCATTAGCGACGGAGGGAGCTATTTACGTCCAAGGGTTTTTGGCTAGCAAAGGTGTACCCTACCAACCTGTTGAACATAGTTGGATTGAAGTAGGCGATCGCATTGTCGATCCAACACTACCGCACCTTCATAAAAATACAGAGGAAATTTGGTACTTTCCGGCACAACACTTAACGGTAAAGCAACTGAAAGCGATTATTGAAGAATCTAAGGAAGATTATCCAGAAGATGATCCTCTGCCAGTATATGGTGAAGCACCATATGAATATTACGGTGACGTGATGTTAGGTGGTAAAGATTACTTAAAAGCTTATCAGGAAGCTGAGGCTAAATGTTTAGAACTTAATCGGAAAATGGCTGAGAATAATTAGATAGTAGACAGAAACAGTCTCAATAAAAAACTTAAACCAAGCATAAAGAAACTTCACCTCTTTCCTCTTTTTTAGTTAATGATGGAAGTATCTAGTAGAAATCCGGTTTGATTATTGAAAAAATTAAGTATTTGTAGGGGAAGCAGTTTACGGTGTAGATTTTCTTCCCGCAAAACTGCCGTTGTGTTAGGAGTTTAGTCTAACGTACCCAACCCTTGAAAACGGTGCGTTACGCTTCGCGACAACACACCCTACGTGTTTTTCAAAAATCAAATCTGAGTCCTATAGTAGGAAAGGGTGAGATAATACCAATTCTCATCAAGGAAGCAACAGATGAGGACGCGGGGACACACCAGACAGGAAGACGCGGAGATTAATGTATTGCCGGATTTTAGAGAAATGGTATAAATTTCAATTCAGAAGCTAAATAAAGATAGCGTTTAACCACTCCTTACAGAAAGTCTATCTGTTCTGTCTTTTTCAACTCAAAAACTTCTCTACACATCGAACAAACATTTCTACACCCATCGCCAACACAGTTTCATCAAAATCAAAGCGGGGATGATGATGGGGATATGCCAAGTTTTTCGCTGGGTTAGCAGAACCAAGGAAGAAATAGCAACCAGGCACCTCCTGCAAGAAGTAGGACATATCTTCCCCGCCCATAGTTTGACACTCTGGCACAATACCCACGGGTGTTTCTACTACTTCTTGGGCTACTGATCGCACTAATTCTGCCATACCGGCATCATTAATTGTTGCTGGGTAAAGTTCGCAGTATTTAAAGTCATAATTTGCACCATAACTCTGACAAATACCAGCAATAACCTGTTGGATTCGCTGCTTAAAAAAGCCTTCTAAAGAAGGATTAAAATATCGAACAGTACCTTTCATAATTGCTGTATCAGCAATCACATTATGTGTAGTACCAGCATGGAGTGCGCCAACAGTTACCACTGCCGAATCAATGGGATTGACATTACGAGCAACAATAGTTTGTAAGGCAGTAACTATTTGGGCAGCAACGACAACAGAATCTACAGTTTGATGAGGTATTGCTCCATGCCCACCTTTACCAAAAATTGTGCAGTCGAATAACTCTACAGCTGCCATTAATGCACCTGCACGCACACCCACTGTTCCCAAAGGCAGATTATTCCACAGATGCAAACCAACGATCGCATCAACATCAGGATTTTTGAGTGCGCCAGCTTCAATCATTGGCTTTGCGCCTCCCGGCCCTTCTTCGGCTGGTTGGAAGATAATTTTTACAGTGCCAGGAAATTCTTCGCGATGTTGTTGGAGATAATAAGCTGTGCCAAGAGCGATCGCTGTATGTCCATCATGTCCACAAGCATGCATTACTCCATCATGCTGGGAACGATACGGTACTTCGTTGAGTTCTTGAATTGGTAAAGCATCCATATCTGCCCGAATTGCTAGAACTCTCTCTAAGCCAGGCTTTTTCCCTTTGATAATGGCAACAATACCAGTTTTGGCAATACCAGTCTGATGCTCAATTCCCCATTCTTGCAATTTCTGGGAGACAAACTCAGCAGTCAGGTTTTCTTGAAAACTCAGTTCAGGTTTTTGGTGAAATCGTCGCCGCCACTCCACAAGTAATGGCTGTAATGAGCGAATCGAGAGTCGCACGCGAGATAAATCAACAGTAGTTGAGTTGGGAAATGTCGAAACCATTGCTCACATTTTTAAATTACTATTCGGGTATTTTCATTGTGACTCGTCAAACTTTAGTAAAAGGTAACAAGCGTTCTAGATCCAAATTTGATGCTAATTCTGCAAGTTTGTTTAAATCTGTGGGATTTTCCAAAAAAGGCAAGCAGCCTAAAACAGGAATATTTGTTAAAGATTGAATTAAATCTGCTGACGCCCAGTCAGTAATTTCGGTATCAGTACGTGGTTGTACGCAGTTAAGAACAATTCCCACAAGTTGCACTCGTCTTAGCCTCGCTAATGCCATATTTGCCACGGCTTGAGTGATCGCACCTAATCTTACTGGTACTACCAAGACTGTGGGTAAGCGCCATTCACCTGCTAAATCTGCTACTGTTAATTCATTTGTTACGGGTGAACCTAATCCTCCTAATGCTTCTACGAGAATAAAATCTCGACGTTGGCGCAAATTTGTCAAAGCTTGCCAGACAACCGCTAAATCTACTTGGCGATTTTCCTTGGCTGCGGCAATAGGAGGTGCTAAAGGTGCTTGAAAGTATAAAGGCGTAATTTCTTCTGGAGATTGTTCCAGAGAAAAAAGCTTTTGGTACCATTCGCGATCGCCAACACCCGATTGCAGTGGTTTCATGATTCCTAAGCTGCGGGCAGAGCAATATTTTTGCCAGTAAGCTGCTAATGCTGTTGTCAAAACAGTTTTGCCAGCTTCTGTATCTGTTCCAGTAATTAGTAATGCGTTCAATAGTATTAGTTAGTAGTTAGTGGTGAGCCAGCACTGCGGGAGGGTTTCCCTCCGCAGGTGACTGGCGAACCCGGAGGGTTAGTAGTTAGTAGGGGAGGCAGCGCGTTGCGCGGGTTCCCCCGGTTGTAGCGACTGCCGTGCGGGTTTTACTGATCATCTTTGGGTTGAAACAGATAATTTATCTTTTAAACCCGCCCGTATAGTGGTTAGCAATTAACTACTACCAATGTAATACATACTTTGTCCGCAAATTCATTTGAAAGTACGGAACAGGTGACTGGGGACAGTAATTAGTGTAGCTGCGTATCGGTTTGCCACAGGATACAGAGAAATAAGGTAACTGTCAACTGATAAAAACTTTTGCTTTCTGCCACGGCAGGTGCTACAACGGAGCGGAGCCGGAGACGCTCTGCCTCCTCTGCCCTCTGCCTTATACTTTTCATACTTGATTGTCTCCGAATTTGGCAGGGTTTATATTGCCTGTGGAGCTTGTGTCATCACCAGAAGGATTGTTTTGATTTGGCTCAGGAAATATTGGCGTTGTTGTGGGAAAATCTGTGGGGATTTGGATTGGAGTTTCTATAGGGGTTTGGGTGGGAACTTCTGTAGGAGTTTCTGTAGGAATTGGGGGAGGAGTTTGGGTAGGAACTTCTGTAGGAGTTTGTATAGGTGTTGGTTCGATTGGGTTTTCTAATTTAGCATTGAGGCTATAATCACTCTCGGCAATTCCTTCGCTTAAATTTAATTCAATAGTATACGTATCAGTAAGTGGTAATCTTCCTTGATAGAAAGTGACTGCTTTAGCACTGTTGTCAAGTGGCTCCCCATTTGAACTTGAGACTGTAAGCAAAACGCCGCTTTCTTGTGCTAACAGGACAGTTAGTAGCTGATCCTTTTGACCTCTAAAAGTATACCGAACAATCTCATTTGCTTTGATTGTATCGTCAACCTTAAATGTGTTAGATGCATCAAAGTTGAGGCGTTTGATTTTGATGACAGGTGTTGCAGGTGGTGCAGTAGTGGGAATTTCTGTGGGAACTTCTGTAGGTGCTTCTGTAGGTGTGGGTGAATTTGTTTCGCCACCAGTCACAACTGGTGAAGGGAAAGTTTGCGGTGGTGCCTCTGGTGGTGGTGATTGACTGCGCAGAGAACGAACTAATGCCCAAGAACCAAAACCCGCCAGAATAATTACAGCGATGCCAATTGCTGCGATCGCCAAAGGATTATCTAAAACCGATCTAGTATTAGGTTCTGGAATTACGCGAGCAGATTTATTGGGTGTTGGTGGTGATACTTGATCGGGACGACCGATGGGAACTGTTTGGACGTTAGATAATAGTGGAAGTTGAACTGGTAGTGTTGCTTGTTCTGGAGATTCTAAGACTTGTAAGACTTCCCTTGCACTTTGGAAGCGATCGCCCGGTCTATAACTCAACATCCGATTTAAAATTTGGGTAAATCGCGGACTCACTCTCACCCATTGTTGCCAATTCCAAATCAGTTGATTTTCATCAAATAGTTCTTGGGGTTCTTTGCCAGTGAGCAAAACTATCGCTGTAACTGCCAGTGCATACAAGTCACTACTGGGATATGCTTGCCCCGTTTGCATTTGTTCGCTGGGAGAATAGCCTAATTTTCCTACATAGGTTGCCGAGGATGAATTAGGAGATTGGAATCGTGTTGCTAGTTCTTTGACTACCCCAAAATCAATTAAAACTGGTTTGTTGTCAAGCTCTCGCAAAATAATATTATCTGGTGAGATGTCCCGGTGAATAATGCCTTGATGGTGAATATAGTCTAATACTGGTAACAGCGAACACAACAATTGCCAGACTTCTTGTTCTGTGAATGCACCTCCAGAGATTTTGCGTTCTTCTAACAAATCGCGATAAGTTTTCCCGGCAACGTAGTCTTGCACCAAAAATAAGCGCTGTTCTTGTTCAAACCTTTCTCGGAATTGCGGTACTTGGGGATGTTGGATTTGATATAGAGTTGTCGCCTCTCGTAGAAAAAGTTCTTGCGCCTTCTGCCAAGCGACAGGATCTGTGGTGTTGGGAATCAATTCTTTGATGGCACAAAGTTCATTAAAACGCCTTTGATCTTCTGCCAGATAAGTTCTACCAAACCCCCCTTGACCGAGAATTTGAATTAGCCGATAACGATTTTGCAGAACAGTGCCAACTGAAATTGGTGGTTGCATCTTTTAATTAATTGAGTGTAATAGCATTACTCGGAGGAATTTACCCACAAACAACACTTCTAGCAGCATATGGTCAATCGCCATACTTAATGGATAGTAAGAGCAAGCCTTTACAGACTTCGACCATTCTATTCTCACACTCTTTTCTCAGTACCGAGAAGTAAAAAAACATGAAATATTAACTTTTTAGGATCATAAACATTCTCTAGCAATTACCACAGACATACCAAATTCAAAGTGGGCATCAGCCTTGTGACGGCAACTTACAAATCGAGGTTCCAAAAAGAATCAGCTTTTTTGCTAGTTAAGGAACATGGAACGCTGTTGTTCTGTACTTTCATATCAAGCAAAGCTGATTAAGTAGGTGGACATAATTAAATGTAAAATGTCATCTTCTAGACAGCAGGCGAAACCAATCTTTTACCTTCTGCCCTCTGCCACGCCACATGCTACCCTACGGGAATCGCCTTCGGCGCCTACAAGTCGGCACTAGACGCGTTCGCCGTAAGACGCTGCCCTCTGCCTTCTTGTCTGATGGAAAAATAGAAAGCAAGTCTGCTAAAGTATTATTTTGTCACTAGTATCATCAAGTATTCAGCTACTGCTGATTAATTCTTTCATTGATTTTTACTTGCACGAGTTGTCAACTTGAATATCACTGAAAAATCAAAATTGTTTGTTTCCTGTTATAAATTACTTGCCCACAAGCAAGTAATCAAGCAACTCACTCAGTGTAGGTATTTTATCTCAACGCAAAAATCTCAACTATTAAGTGTAGTTAACGATTTCAATGCCAGTTAAACTATTACGAGTGTATTTGCTACAGAAACAAGAAAATAAAGAAGTTGTAGTTTCATGGAGGTATGTTTAAAGTTTTTATGAAAGCTTCAACAAAACTCACAAAGCTTTTTTAGGGCTATTTCTCTTAAATATCTAAATATCTGATGATAAGATTGCCATGAATGCACATCGAGGAACTGCTGTGCTCAGTACTGCAACTTTCAAACTGCCAGCTGCAACAGGACTAACTGAAAATCACCGCTTGCGGCTTTTCTCTGGCTCTGCCAATTTATCGCTGTCTCAAGAAGTAGCTCGATACCTGGGCATGGACTTGGGGCCAATGATCCGCAAGCGATTTGCGGATGGAGAACTTTATATTCAAATCCAGGAATCAATTCGGGGTTGTGATGTCTATTTAATCCAGCCTTGCTGTCAACCCGTGAATGATCATTTAATGGAGTTACTAATTATGATTGATGCCTGTCGGCGAGCGTCAGCCCGACAGGTAACAGCAGTAATTCCTTATTATGGTTATGCCCGCGCCGATCGCAAAACGGCAGGGCGGGAATCAATAACTGCCAAACTAGTTGCTAACCTAATTACTCAAGCAGGTGCCAACAGAATTCTGGCAATGGATTTGCATTCAGCGCAAATACAAGGATATTTCGATATACCTCTAGATCATGTATATGGTTCGCCAGTAATACTAGATTATTTAGTAAGTAAGCAATTGTCTGACATTGTGGTTGTCTCGCCAGATGTTGGCGGTGTAGCACGAGCCAGAGCATTTGCGAAAAAGCTTAATGATGCTCCCTTAGCGATTATTGATAAACGCCGTCAGGCTCACAACGTCGCCGAAGTTTTGAATGTGATCGGTGATGTCAAAGGTAAAACAGCGGTGCTAGTGGATGACATGATTGACACTGGTGGCACAATTTCGGAAGGAGCAAGATTGCTGCGTGAAGAAGGAGCGCGTCAGGTATATGCCTGCGCCACCCATGCAGTATTCTCTCCACCTGCGGTAGAGCGGTTATCGAGCGGTTTATTTGAGGAAGTAATTGTCACTAATACAATTCCGATCAAAGAAAGCGATCGCTTCCCACAATTACAGGTGCTTTCGGTAGCTAACCTCTTGGGGGAAACAATCTGGCGGATTCATGAAGATAGCTCTGTAAGTAGTATGTTCCGCTAAACCGAGAAAATACTGTCATCACCGCTACTTTAATGCAAAATGTCGCAGGCAAAAATAGCCTGCGCAACCTAATTTATTTATTTGAAGATGCACCTGTCTAACCAAATTTAAGAATACAAAGAAGTCAAAACTTCTAGTTCTGCTACTATCTGTTCTAATTCGTCAAAAAGAGGATTAGATCCTATTTTTTGGAAGGCAATTACCAAGGCTCGATAATACCAAAGCGTACCTTCTTTGCCTCCCTGAAAGCGCTGCCAAACTGATTCGCCTAAAACGCGGTAATCTCGGAGAATAGATTGGGCATTGTAGAGTTTATCAGCCGCACTCACGAGTAGTACTGAAGGTGAAGCAGTAGCAAGGTGGGCAATATATTTTTCTTTGCGCTCTCGCCAAGGTGGTTTAGGCGTAGTGTCAGCATCTGTACAGCCATCCACAATAGCAGTGACATGATCTCCAAAGCGACGGCGAATTTCTTCCCTTGTGGCAGCACCGCCCTGATCTTCTATGGCATCATGCAACAGTGCTGCTATGGCTTCATCTTCATTCGCTCCGTATTCTAGGGCAATACTAGCAACACCTAATAAGTGAGCAACGTAGGGAACACCCGAACCTTTGCGAACTTGGTTAGCGTGGAGTTGCGTGGCGTAGGTAAGAGCTTCGATAAAGCGTTGTGAGAGCATTTTTGAGTCAAGTTTAGATGGTGCACGCTGGTGATTGGGTATTGTAATTGCAGCTCTGGAAGCTCCCTTTTCCAATGTGCTTTTTAATTATTTTCTTTGCTAACAAAAAAATTTTACCAGCGATCCGTCATTGCGAAACAGTAATTTCCGCCTCATCGACAAGATTTGTGCTATTTTCATTTACATTTTCTGCAACAGCCACAGTAAGTTTTAATCCCAAAGCATTGAGCCAGGTTCCCAGATGATAAATTGCTTCACTCCCGCGCTGAGATAAGATTTCTTTGAGTTTTTCTTGATGATATTTAGCCTGCTCTGGTGTCATCCTGCCTTCACAAAGAGCCTCAGCTACATTACTTAGTGCCATTTGGAGTAATTCCGGCTCAGGATCTTCTTCTTCTAAAAGAGCCTCGATATATAAAGCAGTATGACTGGGATCTTTGAGATGTGAAATTAAGTAGGGATGGTAGCTATCACTTGTTGCCATGAGTGCGATCGCTAGCTCAACAATAGTTTTGTCTTGGCTATGGTAGCCTCAAACAATATTTTCCAGTCATTTAGGTTCGCCAGTTATCCAGTCTTAAAGGGTAACCCAATGCTTGTATACGACTATAGTGAGCCAAATTACCAGTTACCAAGGTTAAATTACGTTGTAAAGCTATGGCAGCAATCATTGAATCCGGATAACCAATAGGTTGCCCTGTTCGTTCCAAATCAGCATAAATGCGCCCTGCCAATTCTGCATCTGGCAGTTCCAGTATCAAAATATCTTCAGTGGCAAGTGTAGCTAAAAATGCTTGAACTTTATCTTCTCGTTGACGCTTGTGCCAACCTTGGACAACTTCCATAACTGTGATTACCGAAGTTGTATAGCAGCCAAAAACTGCGCGATAAGCAGTAGCTTTAACTATAACTTGTTGATTTATACCTTTGAAAATTTCAGACAAAATGTCTGTGTCAAGTAATGCCTTGTTCAATTTTTTGATTGAATGAGTAGGAAGCCCGATTTTTGATAGCTTCTTCAATTATCTCATCTACTAACTCAGACTCGTCTGCAAATAGTCCTACCCAAGGATCTTGTGTCACTTTTGTCGCTGCTAAAAGTTTGATTACTTCTGTAATAAGTTCTGGTAATGTACATTGGCGAGACTTTGCCAACTGTTCAGCAAGCTCAAGGGTTTGAGTATCAAGTTGAACTTCTATTTTTCGCACGCTACCTCACCTTTTTCTGTCATTTTAACGTAATTTAATTACTCTCGTTTGTGCCTGCATGACTTGATTATAGACGTAGAATTCTCGTTGATTAATAGCGATTGCTCAATCATTCTCTTTAAAAGTGAGTATTTGTATATGAGTTTATAGGATTTTATATTCTGTCAGAATACTACTCTGTTCTAACCTACTTTTTTAAAAGACCATGAGTAGGAACCTTTTATGTCTTTTCCTGTGCCAGATAGTTGCCTGCAATCCGATGATAATTTTCCTTGATTTTCTCCCAACCGCCAGTAACCTGAGATTATTCTAATTTCTCGTATTTTTACTGTATTATTTTTGTAGTTAAGGCTGCCATTAATGGCAACTTTTGCTGTACCATTCCACCAATGTTCATGGATTAAAATTCCATCAAACGAATTCTCAGACTGGTGAGTGATAGAGAGAGTAGCCTTGCCACTACCAAACTCACCATGCCAAGTTCCCACTATTTGTGGAATATAAGCACAAAAATCATGATTATATTGAAGTAATTTCAACCACTTCTTTATGGACTGGGGGCGATTTTCTGGCTTTATTTCCATCCCCTTAAGAATCGCCTGATTAACTCGATCAGTAATATTAGAATTAATATCCTTTGCTTGTATCATTGATGTACCAATTGCTCTGAGTGGAGCCATTATTGGTAATTCTCCAGTTAATAGAAAGTACAGCGTTGCTGCTAAAGCATAAATATCAGTATAAGCACCCCTTCTTGCCCTTCTGTCATACTGCTCAATGGGTGCATAACCATCAGATAAAATTTGTGTATGCGTCTCAGTTAAATTTTGGGTGAACTCGCGTGCAATGCCAAAATCAATTAACACAGCTTCCAACTTACCAGAACGCACCATAATATTGTGTGGCTTAATATCCCTATGCAGTAAGCCATTATTGTGAACTATAGTTAGTGCTTCTCCAATTTGTTGAATATAATTTAATGCTTTTACTTCAGATAAAACGCCTTGATTTTCAACCAGATTGTATAAATCTTCTCCATCGATATATTCCATTACCATGCACCATAATTCCCCCTCTTGAATTAGTTCATGAATTTGGACAATATGAGGGTGAGTGCATTTAGCTAATTTTATCGCTTCGTTCAAAAAATCTTGCTGAAATTTGGCAAAGTCAGGACGAATTTGCAGATTATCATTTAGGGTTTTAATAACAACGCAGCGTCTATTATTATCTCTAGCGCGATAGGTAATACCAAAGCTACCTTCGCCTAGTTCTTTTTCAATGATGTACTTGCTATCCTGTAACTTATGTCCAACTGCCCAAGTCATTGCTCATTAATTAATAAAATTCATGTTAATTTTGGCACAAATGATTGAATTAAAACTAGGATATGTACTGATGCAATAATAGCGTATATAGACAAAATTCCATTCATAACCACGAGTTATGTTCTGTAAACTGTTTTTATCATAATCTACACAAATGTAATTAAATTTACATCTTTATAAAAAATGCTAGAGTGATTGCGGAATGAATCTCTCTCAGCCCAGCATTCATTCCGGACTTAACTAAACTCTTGATGTTTACATGAATGGAAGCCCTTGCCTGGGTATTTCCAGCGTTTTGAAGTTTTCCTAAGTCAATTTACATTAAGATAGAATTGTTAAGGCTTATTTACAGAATTTGCAGTTCCCCCCAAATTCTGTTAGAGCAGTTCACCACTATATATAAAATCCCCACTAGAGTACTGGAACGCGCTTATTATGACGCTCCCAATCCGTAACGTCGCTATTATCGCCCACGTAGATCACGGCAAAACAACCCTCGTTGATGCTCTCCTCAAACAATCCGGCATTTTCCGTGAAGGGGAAGACGTTCCGGATTGCGTTATGGACTCCAACGCCCTTGAACGGGAGCGGGGAATTACTATTCTTTCTAAAAATACAGCGGTTAAGTATAAAGAGACGCTGATCAATATTGTTGATACTCCTGGACACGCTGACTTTGGCGGTGAAGTAGAACGGGTACTTGGCATGGTGGATGGTTGCATCCTCATTGTTGATGCCAACGAAGGCCCTATGCCCCAAACTCGTTTCGTGTTAAAAAAGGCACTAGAAAAAGGATTGCGCCCCATTGTTGTAGTCAACAAAATTGATCGCCCGCAAGCAGATCCCTACGGTGCAATTGACAAAGTATTAGACTTATTCCTCGAACTAGGCGCTGATGAAGATCAGTGTGATTTCCCCTATTTGTTCGCCTCCGGGTTGTCAGGCTACGCCAAAGTAGACTTGGATGATGAACCCAAGGATATGCAGCCATTATTTGATGCCATTTTGCGTCATGTACCGCCACCAGTGGGCGATCCCAACAAACCACTGCAACTGCAAGTCACAACCCTAGATTATTCTGAATATCTGGGGCGGATTGTGATTGGCAGAATTCACAACGGCATCATCCGCATGGGACAACAAGCGGCTTTGGTGACAGAAAAAGGTGACATTGTCAAAGCCAAAATTACCAAGTTAATGGGCTTTGAAGGCTTGAAGCGGGTGGATATGGAAGAAGCTTCTGCCGGTTATATCGTAGCTGTAGCTGGTTTCGCTGATGCAAATATTGGTGAAACAATCACCGATCCGAATGAACCTCAAGCTCTACCACTGATTAAAGTGGATGAACCAACATTGCAAATGACCTTTTGGGTGAACGATTCACCCTTTGCTGGTCAAGAAGGTAAATTGGTAACATCCAGACAAGTGCGCGATCGCCTTTTGCGCGAACTAGAAACTAACGTTGCCTTACGTGTCGAAGAAACCGACTCTCCAGACAAATTCTTGGTTTCCGGTCGTGGCGAACTACACTTAGGTATTTTAATCGAAACCATGCGTCGGGAAGGTTACGAGTTTCAAGTATCCCAACCCCAAGTAATTTACCGGGAAGTTAACGGACAACCCTGCGAACCTTATGAACTCCTGGTATTGGATATACCTGAAGAAGCAGTTGGCAGTTGTATAGAACGCCTCGGACAACGTCGCGGCGAAATGCAAGATATGCAAGTTGGTGGTAACGGACGCACCCAGTTAGAATTCGTCATCCCCGCCCGTGGATTAATTGGTTTCCGGGGTGAATTCATGCGGATGACACGGGGCGAAGGTATAATGAACCACAGCTTCCTCGATTACCGTCCGATTACAGGTGACATTGAAGCCCGTAATAAAGGCGTTTTAATCGCTTTTGAAGAGGGTGTTTCCACCTTCTACGCCATGAAGAATGCCGAAGATAGAGGTGTATTCTTTATCACTCCTGGCACCAAGGTCTACAAAGGCATGATTGTGGGCGAACACAATCGTCCCCAAGACTTGGAATTGAATGTCTGCAAAACCAAGCAGCTTACCAACCATCGTGCAGCTAGTGGTGATGAACTAGTGCAGTTACAAGCACCAGTAGAAATGAGCTTGGAGCGTGCTTTGGAATACATCGGCCCTGATGAATTGGTGGAAGTTACTCCCCAGTCAATTCGTCTGCGGAAGATGGCGAAAAAGTTAGCGAAACGGTAAGAAATCAAAGCCCCTCAGGCTGGAAGCCTGGGGCTAAAAGAACAAAGCCTGCCTCCGCAGGCTAGAATTGTTGCGAGTAGATTCGATATTCGAGTTAACTTTGGGAATATGCCAGATTTAGCTAGTTCCGCAATTCATCTCACGTCTCACCCGAAGAGGAGGTAAGATGAATTGTGCTTCAGTTGACGACAGTTAAAAGACCAATGCCGGAGGCGAGAGAAGGAAGTCGGAAACGAACAATTCTACGATAAAATTAAGAACATCACTTGATAGGTCTACAGGGTAATGACCTGGGCTAATGATTCGAGTGATAGAGGAAAGAAGGATGTAACTTGCCGAACCTGACCCTCCGTAGTGGGCTAAACTACGCTAAAAAGTACAGTAATTAAATATTCTGACCTTCGGAACAAGGGGTAAAGCCTATTGCCAGAACGTAAGACTTATTATTCTACGGAGTAATAAGCGGTTCTTTGGGTAGGAAGCCTACTGTCTATGCCAAGCATCACGCTCAGGTAGTTCACAACACAATCAAGTCAATACCATCCAGAACAGCAAAATCAACATCAGACTCATAAAACCGATTAGATGCTCAAACTGTTCAAGTATGCGTGGCAGACTAAGTAATGAGCGTTGAAAAATTAAAAAATACGCTAACCAACCAACACCAATGATTGCGACTGCTTTGATGATGTTTGCCATTGTATACGCCTGGTAATATAACCCACTTGTGACAATCAGCGCAGCAATTAATAGTATTATCGGTTGCCAGAAACCGGAACGTACAATTTCTCTCCCTCCATGCGGCAGAAATATGAATTTGGCATATACTATTGCTGTTCCTACCGCCCCAACATTCATGGCGATCGCTTGCCAGGATAGTACATTCTTTAGTGTTAACATCTTCGCTCCAAAGCCGATCAACAAGGGAAACCCGGAAATTGAAAGGCTGGCTATAACCAGAACAACCCAGAGTGTGGTACTGATCTGCGTCTTTCGCAATTCCTTGAAGTCTCGACTGGGTAAGTTCCCCGCGATCATGAACAGTGCCGATTTTGCCAATCCATGCGCCAACGCATAAAAGCCTCCCGCGATTGGTGCAGCCAGAATCCAGCCTAGTTGTGAAACTGTACTCAAGGCTAGCGTCCGCTTGGTATCTTTTTCCAAGACAGCATAGATTACTCCCAAATACACTGTCCCAACTGCAAATATCCTAACGATAGGATCAATCTCTTCCACAATCAAAGCGCAACGCACCAAGGGAAAAACGCCAGTTTTAACCACGATTCCCGATAGTAAAGCTGACACTGGCGTATCTGATTCGGAATGGGTCAATGGTAACCATAATCCTGATACAAAAACTCCACCTTTTGTCAAGAGTCCCAAAAAGATGAGAGCAATCGCTTCGGTTGGTGCTTTGTGCAAACCTGCAAACGCAAAGGAGTGATTCACTTGGTAGACCAACACCGCACCTACCAAATAAAATAGCATTGCCGTGTTGCTGATAAACAGATAACGCAAGGCAACCCAAATGGAGCGATCGTTTCTAGGATAGGCAATCAACAGAAATGCGGCAATACTGATCACTTCTAGCGCCACATATAAACTGATGAAATCTGCACAGACAAAGGCGGCATTAACGCTACCATGCAAAATAACGGTTTGCATATAAAAGAAAGCCGTCTTATCGGTGTGCCAACAGTAGAGAATAACCGCAGCAGTTACTAGCGCATTTGTCAATATAAAGTAGCCGCTCAACTGATCGATGACTAATGTGACACCAAAATTATCTAGTAATGTTAGTGTTAGTGATGACTGGTTGAAAAGTAGCTGTAACGCATATCCAGTAGAAACCAGGCTTATTCCCAATGCTAGATATTTAGCAAGTTTTGGAAATAGATAAATTACGAATCCAAAAAAAAAGGGTAGTCCAATCCAGGCGATTGTAATAGTACTCATGGTGTGAGGTTTTTTTCAAGAGCAAACCTAAAAATCCGCACGCTTCAACACGGTAACTGCCTGTTGGCTAAGAAGTGGTTAGTTATGTGTGAAGCAGAAGTGAAAGTTGCTATTAATAAGTATTTTCGCTTATTTCTACATCTATTTCTTGTAGCTTCTATCTTAATTTTCAATGGCAAGGCATTGATTTAACTCTATACCAAATTCAAAATATTGAGGATAGGACATATGAACCTAATATTGCTATAGAATCGGCTAATGAGAGTGCGATCGCTTCATGCACTCGGTTCATCCAATGGGATGAGTTTCGTTTTCTTTGCTACTTAAACTCCTTAAGTTTGGGAAAACGACGGATAAAGTCGTGAGAACACAGATTATCTATTATTCATCTGTTGTGATTTATTAGAATAGCTTGACTAAGGCTGCTGTCAAATCATGGTGTGTCAAAATAATTGGGTAGAATCTGTTAGTAGTTCACTATGTTAGGAAAGTTACTAGACGGGCGCTACAGAATAGTCCAAGTTTTGAGAGCAGGAGGATTTGGTGAAACCTATATTGCTGAAGATACCCGACGAATAAATAACCCCAGATGTGTTGTCAAGCAACTCAAGCCTGCTAGTAACGATCCTAGTTATCTGCAAATCTCTAGACGCCTATTTTATAGTGAAGCGGAGACGTTACAAAATTTGGGTGACCATCATAACCAGATTCCCAGACTTTTAGCTTACTTTGAAGAAGATCAAGAGTTTTACTTGGTACAAGATTTTATTGAAGGCAATCCACTCAGTACAGAAATGCAACTCAGCCAACGCTGGAGCGAAAGCCAAGTTATTAAAATGTTACAAGATGTTTTAGGTATCTTAGAATTTGTTCACGGCTACGGGGTGATTCATCGAGATATCAAGCCCGATAACTTAATTAGACGGTACAAAGATGACAGATTGGTATTAATTGACTTTGGTGCTGTTAAGCAAGTGCGAACACAAATAGCAACAGGCCAGACTCAGATAACTGCTACTGTTGCTATTGGCACTCCTGGTTATATGCCAGCTGAACAGGCGCAAGGTAAACCACAGCTTAACAGTGATATTTATGCATTGGGGATGATTGGTATACAAGCATTGACTGGCCTATATCCTACTCAATTACAAGAAGACCGACACACAGGAGAAATTCTCTGGCAACAATATGCTCAAGTTAGCGATCGCTTGGCAAACATCCTAAATCAGATGGTGCGCTACGACTATAGAAGAGATCGCTATCAGTCAGCAGGTGAAGTACTACAAGCACTTCAACAATTGGTAAGTCCTTTGCTACCCACTCAACCACTTAATTCTGAAGATATTTGGGGTCAAAAGACAAATCACCCTCAAAATCTGCTTCCACAAAAAATACTAAAAACTAAATCACCATCCAATACTTCATCCTATAGGCGTAAAAAATTAGTAGCAGTAATTGGGCTTATTCCTTTTATTCTGATTCCAATTTTGTTGATTGTGAGCTTGTTGTTATTGGCAAGATAATGCTAAAGATAATTGGTAAGGTGATATGGTCAATTTAGGATTAAATTTGACTGGTGTAATAGCTCAACTCAATATTGGTGCGAACTCGGCATCATTGCTCGGTATTTTTCTTTATTTTGCTGGAGCCGCTCTTTGTTCTCTGGCCTTATTTCGTCCAAACCTTGCCCGATATTACGACATCCTTTTTGCCCAATTTTTGTTGATCTGTAGTTTGGTTCTTATTTTCCAAGGATGGAGACTAGATCCAATTTTACAGTTTGGTCAACTCTTATTAGTCGGAACAGGAACGTTCTCTGTAATTGAAAGTATCCGCCTACGCAGAATCAGGTAATAGGCTTGAACAAAAACATCGTGTCTAGCCACAATCTAACTTGGAGGATAAGATGGTCAACTTGGGATTGAGCTTAACCAATATTCTGGCTCAGGTAAATTTTGGGGCTAACTCAGCAAGTTTTTTAGGAATTTTCATAATTGTGGCTGGGTCAGCACTCTATTTTATCCGCTTTGTGAATCCAGATTTAACACGAGGTCATGACACTTTTTTGGCAGCCATGTGGTTACTATGTGGTTTGATTCTCATATATCAAGGGTGGCGTCTCGATCCAATTTTGCAGTTAGGTCAACTTCTATTAGTAGTAGTTATCACTTTCTATACTGTTGAAAGCATTCGGCTACGACAAGTCAATAAATAGTAAATTTTCATCAAGCAGGAAACGGATCTTCACGCTCAGTTTACCTACTCTCTAGTTCTAGAGTCTCGGATTGCTCTTAATCGCTGGATCGTAGGCGATGGTTCAGCAGAACGCCATTCATCGTAGCGTTGGGAACGCCAAGTATTTAATCGCTCCATGTATGCATCGATATCTTGTTTGTTGTGCAGGTAGTAGGTGATAGTCGCGTAAATCTTTTCTAAGGAAAGTGAGGGGAAATGTTCTTGAATTTGCTCCGGTGTATATCCTTGCTGGTAATAATCAATCACATTGTCAATGCCAATGCGATGTCCTTTAATACGGATGTCATCAGGGGACAAAAACTCGAAGTAATCTTCTAATAAAGTTGTTGAAGTATTCATAAGTTTCTATTCTAAATAGAAATTTGTTTGAGCAAAGCGGCGCATACTCTTCTATTCAAGTTTACATATAAACACAGCGTTTTTTGGTGCGTTACGGCTAGTCTGATGCTCTCAAAATTTCAAGTCTTTGCATAGCCGTAACACACCCTACGAATTTGGTATTTAGTGTATAAATTCCTATTTAAACTAAGACAAAAATAGCTTCGTTATTCATTTATAGATTCATTTTCTGATAATTGGTACGATTCCAAAATACCGCTACGAATGATTAATTGCGGCCAAATTAACAAGAAAAAACACATCCATATGAGTATAGGGATAGAGACAAGAATTGTAAGCCAAATAATTCTAAATAATACCCAGCTACCACCAATTAGCGTCAAACCCGTGAGCAAAATAGACCAAGGTTGACACCACCAAGGTTTGTATTTCCACGGGCTTACAGGCTTTTGTTCTGACATTGATTTAATTTGACAAATTTACAAATGGTTAGTTAGGTTTCCACTTTTCTGGAGATACATATTCGCCCTGCAAAATATCTAGAACTTGGATATCACCGCTTGGACTCAAGACACGAAACCAGTAAATTGTGTCAGTGTAGTCTATATGATTTTCAAACACTTGAATTGTGTAGTAAGGTTCTTCTGGTGTAGGATAACTACCAATGGCTGCGGCGACACGTATTGTTCCTTTAGAAAGCCGTTCAATAGTTTTTGCTTTGCTTTGCACTTGTGGCAATTTCCATACTAAATTCAAGGCAGTTTTCTCATCAATTTCTTTAGGAGCTTGAGAAATTGTAGAGGAAGATAGAACTCTCGGAACTTGATGATTATGAGTCTGAGCAATAGCTGAATAATTTACTAATCCCATTAGCGATATAGCCATAAATGGGTAAGTTACCAATTGTTTGACAGTCCTAGTCATTGGCATAGTTGTTTGCTTGCGATCGAGAGTTCCAAATTTTAGTTTGTAATATAACTTTACCTCTCAACTACCTCACGCACCAACTGTGCTAATTTTTCGGCACTGTCAGGAATAGCGATCGCCTTTGCTTTTTCGCCCATCGCTTTCAACTCTTGGGGTGACTTCAACAACCGCAGAACTTCTGTTTGCAACACCTCGGCAGTTAATTCTGATTGTTGAAACATCAATGCCGCATCAACTGAAGTAAAGACCTTGGCATTATATGTTTGATGATCTTCAGCAGCAAAGGGGTAAGGAATCAAAATCGCAGGTGTACCGCACACTGCCAATTCTGTTAAACTGCCGGCACCAGAACGACTAATGGCTAAATTTGCTCTTCGCAGCAACGCTGCCATATTGTTGTAGAATGGCAAAGAAATATACTGCGGATGCTGTAAACTATCCGCTTCGGGATCGTGATCACCAGTTAAATGCACAACCCAAGCACCAGCATCAAACCAAACTTTTACACACTGACGCACAAATTTATTAATCCCTACAGCACCTTGGCTACCACCAAAAACGACGATTAAAGGCACATTCTCAGGAATAGGTAAATCCAATGTTGCTTCAATACCCGATTCTAAAAATTGAGAACGTACTGGAGTACTTGTATAAATAGTTTTGGCACGCGGTAAATACTTGGCTGCGACTTCAAATCCTAGTGCCACCGCACTACACCAAGGGCCAAAAAAGCGTGTTACCTTTCCTGGTAAAGCATTCGATTCGTGAAGAATTACTGGTATGCCCAGCGATCGCGCGGCTATTACACTAGGCCCAGCAATATAACCTCCCGTGGTGAATACTCCTTGAAATTTACCTTGTTTTAATATTTTCCTGACTTGGAGAACCGAACCGATCAGTTTACCTAAAGTCAACAGCGATGAAATTCCTAATCCTTTTTGAAACCCTTCAACAGAAATAACATTCAATTTATACTGTTGGGGAACTAGTTGAGTTTCCAGACGGTTGGGAACGCCTAGCCACTCAATTTGATAATCTGGCAACTGCTGTGCCAGTGCGATCGCTGGAAATAAATGCCCACCAGTCCCGCTTGCAGCAATTAATAATCGTATTGGTGCTTTTGCCATCTACCTATTACCATGTCAGCCCTTAGCTTAACTAAGATAAAGCAATTTCCCTATTTTCTTGTAGGCTGTTTTAGAAATTAATTTACTACGGTTTCTACTGTATGCGTTTTACTTGAGAACAGGGAATATTTTTTGTAAACCAAGCTAACTAATTACCTATGAGTAAACTAATCGCCTTGCTATTGAAACGCCAATCACGCTTTTCGTCCTCTCGTTGGCTAATTTTATTCATGCTGACATTTGGTTTGACAACGAGTTGGAAATCCGCTCAAGCCGTCAATCCACCTAGCAATGCACCTGCTCAATTAAAAAATCTCTTAACGCAAATTGATTCAGCTGCCAGTCGGGGTGATGTTAAAGCAGTAATGCAGTTCTACAGCCCCAATTTTGTGCATGGAGATGGATTAAATCGCCAAACGATGGAACAAGCCTTAACTGGGTTTTGGAAGAGATATCCCAAGCTGAAATACACCACCCAACTGCAATCTTGGCAGCCTCAAGGGAACCTGATTGTCGCTGACACCGTTACCAAAATTACTGGCTTACCTGCCGCTAACAATGACAATTTAGCTCTGTCAACTACCATCACATCGCGTCAGCGCATTGCAGGCGGAAAAGTTATTCGTCAAGACATTTTGTCAGAACGTACTCAAATTACCTCTGGAGCCAAACCACCCCAAGTTGATGTCAAATTGCCACAACAGGTAAAAGTTGGTCAAAAGTATAATTTTGATGCGATCGTCCAAGAACCCCTGGGAGAGGATTATCTTTTAGGTGCAGCTTTGGAAGAACCCATTCAAGCAACCAAGTATCTCAACCCCACACCTGTAAATTTAGAATTACTTACAACTGGTGGACTTTTTAAAGTTGGCAACGCACCTGCTAAACCAGGTAGTCAATGGGTTTCTGCGGTGATCATGCGGGGAGATGGTATGACAATGATTACTCAGCGTATGCAAGTAGTGAATAAGTAGTTATTAGCTCTTATTCATATGCCCTTTGTTTTTTGTCATCGGATTCTGACAAGTGACAAATGACTAATGACAAATGACAAATAACTAACAATGCTTTCTGTGCAAGACAAAATTATTTTCATTACAGGTGCCAGCAGTGGAATTGGTGCTGCTTGTGCCAAACTCTTCGCTGGTGCTGGTGCAAAATTAATTTTAGCGGCACGACGTTGGGAACGTTTGCAAAATTTGGCAGATGCACTCAACAAAGAGTTCGCTATTGATATCCATTTGTTACAGTTAGATGTACGTGACGCTAAGGCTGTAGAATCTGCTGTAACCAACCTGCCTTCTGCTTGGTCTGACATTGATATTCTCATCAATAATGCAGGTTTAAGTCGGGGTTTAGACAAACTCCATGAAGGCAGTTTCCAAGACTGGGAAGAAATGATTGATACCAATATTAAGGGTTTGCTCTATCTCACCCGCTATATTGTTCCTGGTATGGTGAAGCGCGATCGCGGTCATGTGGTAAATATTGGTTCGATCGCCGGTCATCAAACTTATCCGGGTGGTAATGTCTACTGTGGCACAAAAGCAGCAGTCAAAGCCATCTCGGAAGGTTTAAAGCAAGATTTGCTGGGAACACCTATTCGGGTAACTTCTGTTGATCCTGGTATGGTAGAAACGGAATTTAGCGAAGTACGCTTTCATGGTGATACACAACGTGCCACGAAAGTTTACCAAGGATTAACTCCTCTAACTGCTGATGATGTGGCTGATGTTATATTTTTCTGCGTGACTCGACCAATACACGTGAATATTAATGAAGTCATCCTGATGCCAGTTGATCAAGCTAGCACCACTCTAGTAAACAGACAAAGTTAAAAAATTTAAGAATAGTTAGAAACTAATTTTGTATCATCGCGGCAGAGAAAACCTCCGCGATTTTTGATTTCAATTTCATCTGTCCACAAGGTATAGTTTTTCAATTGTAAACATAACTCCAGATAGATAAATTGGTTATCGCCAAGAAGTTAGTTATTTATATTAGCCCTGTTTCGATTTAGTATTGCTTGTCTTTAATTCGCCTTGGCTAAATATTTTTAAATAGTTAAAAAAGATACTTTAAAGTTGGTTTTCTACCAACTAAGTCCAAGTAGGACATATTCCTCGTTTGCAGCGAATAAAACTACTTGCCCAGGGAAAGTTATAACAAAATGGCAATTTTATGCAGGGTGTGCAGGTAGGTAAGTAATGTTTGAAGTTAAAATGCAGCAGCAAGAAGTTTTCATCGAGCAACCCTCAAATCAAACCCCTGGTGATGTAACATTTGTAAATCAGTCAAATATACCAGTAGGAGGTGTGTTATTAGCTTACTTAAGTTTTATCTTTGTTGCTTTGGTGACAATTTTTTGGCATCCCAACTTAAGAAAGGCTGTAATTGACCGTATTTTTACTGTTAAGCATAATTCTCTAATTCCCTGTAATAAATGTAAGTATTTTAAAAACAACCGCTATCTCCAATGTGCGGTACACCCTACTAAAGTTCTTAATCCAGAGGCAATTGACTGCCCTGATTATCTACCTAAACAGAAGAAAATATTGGGTAATGGTGATTAGTCAATGGTCATTAGTCATTAGTCATTAGTCATTGGTTAGTAGGGGCGGGTTTTGTAGATGATCTTTCGGCACAAACAGACAACTTATCTTCTAAAGCTGCCCCTACAGTGGTTAGTAGTTGGTTTTCTCCTTCTTTCCTTGTCCCCGCGTCTCCCCCTTCTCCTTGTCCAAGTCTTCCCTACCTGCGCTCTTGCGTGGAGCGACTTCTGCCACGCCAGTTGACGCCAGGTGCTTTATGCCGGGGAACCCGTCCACCCTTCGGGTTCAGCAGTCCCCCATCGCCGGAAACCGCCAAGACGGGGGCTGCTTCACCGCACTGGCTCCTCTGTCATCTGCCTTCTACTAACTACGGATTTTGCTGAGGCTTAATATTTTTGGCCTTATAGAAAGTTTCCAAGCTTTCGCGATCGCCAACAAAACGCCAGTGCCAAGGTTCATAACTCACACCCTGCACATTCTCTTGGGGAAAGGACATTTCAAAGCCAAAACGAGCAGCATTTGCTTGTAGCCACTGAAAAGCCCTGGTATTTTCAAAACTGGGAACTAGATTAGTCGCCGGTGCCGCACCATCCCCAATATCTACTGCATAACCTGTATGATGCTCACTATGTCCGGGAGGAGCACTCAAAGCAGCTCGTTGTGCTGGTGTTTGATTACGTTGAGCACCAACATTAAAAAATAACTGTTCCTGTTCTTCGATAGAACGAAAACCCGAAATTGCTACTAAATTTACACCCTGACTTTGCGCTACTGCTACCATCTCTTGAAATTTCTGGGCGGCTGCTTTTCGCATCCTGATCCGTCTATTTGCAGCGATCGGTACAAGTTCTGACTCAGGTGCTTGGGGGTATGCCAAATGCCCTAATACTTGGTTGGCAGAGGAATTTCCAGACTGTGGGCTAGCAGGAGTTAAATTTGTGGAGGATAGAGAATCTTTTTTCGGTGCAGTCAAGGCAAAGAAAAAACCGCTAATTATCGCCAGCAGAATAACTCCCACTAATCCCCCAATCACTACAACCAAAAGGCGAAAACCCATCTTGGATTCTGCATCTGGAGCTTCGCGTAAAGCTACCGGAATCTCTTCTCCAGAGGCAGGCGATGAGTTTCGCGGTTTTCCAGAAAACTCAGCGTTATTCAATGGTTAACTCCTGCTTTGTCAAAAGATTTATAACAGATTGTAAACTGGAGGGAAATAAAGCTAGTTAGTATCATTTTACATAATTAGTTCAGGGTGTACTTTTGACAAACCTCTTAGAACTATACGTCAAGCTAGTCGGCTTAGTATCGGTGGGGTTCTTTCTTGGACTCAAACTACCTGCCACTATTCCCACCCATTTAGGTCAGTTTCTATTCTGGGTAGGAGTACCGTTAAGTATAGTAACTTTTTTACAAAAAGCTGACTTATCGGGACAGATTTGGATTGCACCTCTGGTTGCTCATTTAGCTATTTTACTAGGGGCATTTTTAGCTTGGATTGGGGTGAAATGGCAAGCCCTTTTCGCAAAAACAACTCCCCAGCAAGCGACTAAAGCTAGTATTATCCTCGCGGCAATGGTAGGTAACACTGGCTATTTGGGTTATCCTGTGATTTTGACAATGGTTGATTCCCAGTACTTCGCTTGGGCTTTATTTTACGATCTGTTGGGTACAACATTGGGTGCTTATGGCTTAGGTGTAGCATTAGCAGCGCGTTTCAGCAGCGGGATTTACAACCCTAGACAAATTTTGAAGGCAATTTTAATTAATCCGGCTTTATGGAGTTTTGGCTTTGGCTTGTTGTTAAGGCAAGTAACAATTCCTACTAGTATTAGCCAGGGTTTGGAAACATTAGCTTGGACTGCTGTAGCATTATCGCTGCTGTTAATTGGAATGCGTTTGAGCAAACTCAATTCTTGGCACAGCCTACCACAAGCAGGGTTTGGCTTGGGAATTAAAATGCTGTTAGTTCCCTTAATTTTGGGTAGCGCTCTACCACTTTTTGGGATAACAGGAGCGGCAGCACGAGTAATAGTTCTACAAATGGCAATGCCTCCTGCTTTCGCTACGCTCATCATTGCTGAGACTTTTAATCTTGATCGCAACCTAGCAGTAACTGCCTTGGCGATGGGGTCTATGATGTTATTGTTTACTCTGCCCTTATGGTTATGGTTATTTTAAAAATAAGGCAGTAGGCAGAAAGAAGCAATGTTTGTAGGGTAGGCACTGCCTAACTTTCCTCATACCTTATTCTTACTCAGTATTAAGCATACAGTCCTCACACTACAACTATGAGTAAAGTGCTACATCTCCACTAGCATGGCTGACTCACTTTCTCTAACAGTTCGGCTGGATTCATTAACTCGTAAGGTTCAAAAGGTTGATGAATCCAAGGATTGTCAGGTAGATAATCAACGTAGTAATCAGGTGCTATGACTGAACAAGCTTTATACCAAAGTACAGCAGTGCGAATTTCTTCGATGGGAAAATCAGAATAAGTCTGAAGCCAAGGTATCGTCTCTTTGAGCGTTACTCCAGAGTCTACTAAGTCATCTACTAAGAGAATACGCGAACCTAAGTTTTCGGTGGTCATTGTCATATGCTGGGAAAAGATGAGTTTCCCTCTTTCTTGTTTACCAGAGCCGCTGTAAGATGACGTTGCTAATATTGCTAGTGGCTGCTTGTAAATACGTGAAATAATATCTCCTACTCGCAACCCTCCTCTAGCAAGACAAACTATTTGGTTAAATTTCCAACCGGATTTATATATTTGCGCTGCTAGTAGTTCAATCTTGTGGTGGTAATCTGACCAAGAAATGTAAAGGTCTGACATAGGAAAATATTTATAGCTAATACTGGATGGCAACCAAGCTTTTTATTTTAATATGAGTGCGAGGCAATATGAGCAATTCTGCCCCTTCAGGCGATCCGCAACTAAGTACCGATGATGACAAACTAGATTTAAAAACAAAACTAGCTTATGGTGCAGGTGATTTAGGCCCAGCAATTACTGCTAATATTGCCATATTTTTTCTGATGATTTTCTTTACTAATGTAGCTGGAATTCCGGCGGGGTTGGCTGGCAGTATTTTAATGATAGGGAAGATTTGGGATGCAGTGAATGACCCAATTGTAGGGGTGTTAACAGATAAAACTCAATCTCGTTGGGGACGCCGCTTACCTTGGCTGTTTTATGGGGCAATTCCGTTTGGAATTTTCTTCTTTTTGCAGTGGATTGTACCTCGATTTAGTGCTAGTGAGAGTGCAAATGTTTGGTGGTTGTTTTGGTATTATGTGGCGATTGGAGTAATATCTCAGGTTTTTTATACTGTTGTCAATTTGCCTTATACGGCAATGACTCCCGAACTCACTCAAAACTATGACGAACGCACTAGTCTCAATAGCTTTCGCTTTGCTTTTTCCATTGGTGGCAGTATTTTGTCATTAATTTTGGCAAAAATTATTTTTGAGCAAATTCCCAACCGAGAGCAACAGTATATTGTCTTAGCGGCAATTTGTGGAATAATTTCCGTCTTGGCATTATATTGGTGCGTTTGGGGTGTGCGCGATCGCATTTTGGCTTTTGAAGCAAAACGCACTCAAACCCAAGAGCCCGCATCCATCCCTTATCAAGAACAGTTCAAAATTGTCTTTAGCAATCGACCTTTTTTGTTCGTTATTGGTATCTATCTTTTTTCCTGGTTAGCTGTACAAGTAACCGCAAGTATTATTCCTTACTTTGCTGTCAACTATATGCGCCTTAGAGAATCAGATGTTCCGACGGTATTGATTGCAGTGCAAGGTACTGCTTTGTTGATGCTATTTGTCTGGAGCGCTCTTAGTCAACGAGTAGGGAAAAAAGCTGTATATTTTATGGGCATGAGTTTGTGGATCTTAGCACAAGCGGGACTCTTTTTTTTACAACCAGGTCAAATTGGTTTGATGTATACTTTGGCAGTGATGGCAGGATTTGGGGTTTCCACTGCTTATCTTGTTCCTTGGTCAATGATGCCAGATGTGATTGAATTGGATGAACTTCAAACTGGACAACGCCGTGAAGGAATTTTTTATGGCTTTATGGTGTTGCTGCAAAAGTTCGGTTTAGCATTTGGATTATTTGTAGTCGGCATAGCACTAGAAGCATCTGGTTTTATAGAGGCAACTCCAGGGCAAAGTGCACTACCTACACAACCGGAGTCAGCCTTATTTGCTATCCGTATTGCCACCGCACCTTTACCTGCTATTTTTTTAATTTGCGGACTATTTTTAACATTTTTTTATCCTATGACTCGCGAAATGCATGCCGAAATTTTGCTGAAACTTAGGCAACGTCAACAGAACCAATCATAAAGAACAGCGATCGCCCTGGCTTTGGGCTTCGCTTGCTTACAAATTTCTTATTTTTTGATTTTAATTTTAAAGATTAAGTATTCTCATATCATCGTGCGAAAAGAGTTATCCGCTCAGAGATACACAGTGATGGCGCATTCGTAGAGGCTGTGCTGTCACCAAGTGCAAATTGCTTTCACACTTTTTAGCCAATTCAAACGACATTAGCTGGAAACCTTTGTGTCAGAGGAAATAATGAATGGAATGGTTTAAACTCTTGGAAAGCAACTTAGATAAGGTTGCAACGCTAGTTCAATTTTGTTTAGAAACTATCTCCGTAGTCTGTGTAGTGGTGGGATTGCTAAAAACAATACAACTAGCGATCGCTCTAAGTCGCAGCCACCAACGCAATCATCCCTTCCCATTCAATCTCCTGAGACTCCGCTTTGGCGTCTGGTTAGCTCTAGCACTAGAATTCCAGCTTGGGGCTGATATCCTAGCCACCACGATTGCTCCAACCTTAGAAGAATTGGTTAAGTTGGCACTGATTGCTGTGATCCGAACTTTCCTGAACTACTTCTTAGGTAAAGAATTAGAAGTTGAATATAAACAGCAAAAGCAAAGAGCAGAACTTGCTGCCGAGCAATTTGTTAAAGAATGACTGTGCAGATTCGCAACAAGCGATTCATAAAAGGTACTGGGGATTGGGTTTAAAGCAGATAAATTATGGAATGGGCGCTCTCAATCAGACTAAGGTCAATGAGAGAATTAAGAAAAGCCAATAAAATTTACTGGCTGCTGAAATATTTATTAAAGTTTTGTCTTTAAAACAGATATTTGATGAAACCAAGCAGCTAAATGGAAGCAGAGTTATAGAAAAACCGCTGCTTGTTCCTAATCTCTAGTCACTAATTCCAAATCCCCTTTGCAGGTTATTTACACTGATATTCCAGATTCCTTTCTGTAACAAGTTTTTTACACAAGCAATCAATGTTAATATAATTGTCATGAATTTTTGACTTTTATCAAGTGATTGCTCTACTGGTTTTTAACCTTGGCTTTTGATGCCTAGTTGCTAAGTTTTGAGCATCCAGACTTGTAGAGTGGGAATTGAGTTGGGAGATCCAAAATCAATGCCAAAGCGCAAAGAGCATCTTGAGCATCTACCTCATGCGGAAGTAGCTGATCGCACGATTCGCCTCAAGCAGCATAGAAACTTGTTTGCTTTACTGTCTATTGCTGCCGGTTTAATTTTTCTTCAGGGATACATGATCGCGCCCCTGATTCCGCGTTTGGCTGAAGTGTTCAATGTTCCAGTTCAGGAAATTGGATTCATTGTTCCAGCCTATATGTTATCCTACGCGCTGATGGCATTATTCTACGGTGTGCTGTCAGATCGATTTGGACGATGGTCTGTAATTCGCATCTCGCTCTTCATTTTTGTCATTTGCACCGCGTTGACTGCAACGGCTCAGACGGCTTCCCAAATGGCGACTTGGCGTCTGTTGACTGGAATTGGAGCCAGTGGAGTCATTCCACTCACCTTTGCCTTGATTGGTGATTTGTTCCCGTTCGATCAGCGAGGCAGCAAACTAGGATTGGTGTTTGCAGCGATGGAAGGAGGAATGGCGGCAGGTTCTGCGGGTGGTGCAATTCTGGAACCGTTTGTGGGTTGGCGATCGCTGTTTGTCGGTACTGCTATTCTTGCTGCTTTGGTACTTTGGCGGCTCCAACGTTACGGTGCTCTTTTTGATACACCTATGGTCGAAAGACTACCCAACATTCGCCAGATATTTAGGGGATACAGCCAGATATTAGCCAACTTTAGAGGACAACGAACCTATGCTTATGTTTTGTGGAACGGCATCTATCACTCTGGTGTATATACATGGTTGGGGCTGTACTTATCGCAGCGTTACAACATGGATGCATTGAGTATTGGTTTGACTATTCTTGGCTATGGTATTCCTGGATTATTACTGAGTTCCCTGATTGGTAAAGCCGTGGATTGTTGGGGACGTCGTTGGTTAATTCCGTCAGGATTAGTGATGGCAGCCCTAGCTGGGATTGTTATGATTTTTGAGATTCCCGCCTATGTAACAACGATTGCAGTTCTCGTCCTGTCTTTAGGGTACGACCTTACACAACCTTTGTTTGTGGGTATTGTCACAGACTTGGGGGATGGCAATAATTTAGGTCAAACTATGGGACTCAAAGTGTTTACCCTGTTTACTGGATTTGGCGTTGGCAGCCTTATATTTGGAGAATTATTGCACTTTGGATTTGGACTATCTCTTGCCATTTTTGGCGGCATTCAGTTAATTTCTGGTCTGATCGCAATTCCACTATTTTGGCAGGAAGTTCCATCTAGTTTACGTTCAGAAAAACTTTAAATTTATTCGATTAAAGCAAACTTAACTGCAAAGACGAAACCAATGGAAACAAGATTAAATAGACAGTTTCGCCTAGTATCTCGTCCTGTTGGCGATATTAAAGAAAGCGATTTTGAGTACCGAAAAGAGCCTCTTCCTAACCTTGCTAACGGTGAGGTGCTAGTACGCACTATATATCTTTCGCTAGATCCAACTAATCGCATCTGGATGAGCGATATGCCGCAGTATATGCCTCCAGTCGAAATTGGACAAGTCATGCGTGGTATTGTTGCTGGTGTGGTAGAAGAATCTAAAAATCCTAATTTCCAATCGGGGGATTTAGTTTCCGGTATGCTCGGTTGGCAAGATTACACAATTGTTGCACAAAACAACATCTCTTCTCTGACACGACTACCTAATCCTTCACCTTATCCGCTCTCCGCATTTGTTGGGCCACTTGGAGCTACTGGTTGGACAGCTTATTTTGGACTTTTGGATATAGGGCAGCCTCAAGAAGGTGAAACTGTGGTTGTTTCCGCAGCCGCAGGAGCAGTTGGTACCATTGCCGGACAAATTGCCAAAATCAAGGGTTGTCGTGTAGTTGGTATCACTGGTAGTGATGAAAAATGCCAGTGGCTAACACAAGAACTTGGTTTTGATGCAGCTATTAACTATAAAACTGCTGATTTAGACAGTGCGATCGCTCAATCATGTCCCAATGGTATTGATGTGTATTTTGATAATGTTGGCGGTTCTATCCTTGATGCCGTGTTAACGAAGATTAATTTGTATGCACGTATTCCCTTGTGCGGTTTAATCTCAACTTACAATGCTACCAAGCCTGTGCCTGGGCCGTATAATTACAGCCAGATTTTGATGAAGCGCGCTCGTGTACAAGGGTTTATTATTCTCGATTATTTTTCTCGAATATCTGAAGCCATAACTGATATTGGACAATGGCTCGATGAAGGTAAACTTAAGTACGCTCTTGAGATTGTCGATGGTTTAGAAAATGCACCATCAGCTATCCTAAAACTATTCGATGGTAATAAGAAGGGGAAACTGGTTGTTAAAGTTTCAGAAGAGCCGAATTAGTGAGATTCTACAATGGCAAAAGTATAACTATACATAGAAGTTATACCAATTCGTAATATCCTCCGGGAAGCCGCTACCGCGTCTACGTAATTAAGAAAGTCAGATCTGGTGTGAGTTTCAAGGTTTGAATGTGTTGCCAGATTTTAGAGAATTGGTATAAGTTAAGCGTAAAATGCGTCCTGTAAGATCCCCGACTTGTGATCAGAAGTCAGGAATCTGTGTTTTTAAT
>NZ_JAYKTT020000078.1:0-99525 GCF_038404745.2 Chlorogloeopsis sp. ULAP02
CTGTGTGTTGTGTGTTGTTTTTCAGAGGATGGAACCTTTAACTCCTTCAACAGGTATTTATTTTTGACCTTGGGGAGTTTTGTTTAGGTGCCTCTCTGTTGTTCGTTAATGAGAGCTACAAAGTCAAATCTAATCATTCCGGATTGAACTGAAAATTTTTTGGAAGATGATTTTTTGTACTTTATCTACTCTCAGATTGACCCTCTTGCTTCTTTCTGTTTTAAAGTAATGAGGAGAAATACACACAATACTTTTAACCAAACAATTTCAGTGTAGTCAAGAGCTTGGTTAAAATCTTTGGGCGCTAGATTTTTTTGATGTTAGGATCTACGACTAGAAAGTGAAGCAAAAGTGCTGTAAATGTGAAAAAGGTAAGACCAAGGATTGCTTTTCTACGTGAGAAGGCAGGATTAACCCAATTGGAGTTGTCACGTCTTGTAGGCGTGACGGAAAGCACGATCCAAAATTGGGAGAGTGGCAGAACAGGAACAGAACAAATAGAACGAATTATTAAGTTTTGCAAAGCTTTGAATTGCCAAGTAGAAGATTTGATTGATTCTGAGGACGAATCACCACAAGAGGCAGCCGTAAAGCCTGGTTCCCTAAAAGACATACACAATATTTTGGGAACCGATGAACCTTCATCTACTACTAATACCAACTCAGAAAATTCTCAAAAGCGGCGAGTTAATCATTAGTCATTGGTTAGTGGTTAGTAGGGGAGCCAGTGCGTTGTGGTGAGCCCAGCGCTCTTAGTAGGGTAACACGAGCGCAATTATGGTGTACAAATTTGAGGGTAAAAGTCAACAGTAGGTAAAGGAAATGTAAGGAATTACACTTAAAGAAACACGAAGATAACGGTATATTTTGGCAGAAGGAGAACAAAGAGGACGAGAAATGTAAGCTTGCCAGCTTAATCCTTCGTCTATTAACTCGACGGGTGGGGTAATTACCTCAATAAGTGCGATCGCATGTCGAATCCCTCCCGCTAGTATAATTGGAAAATCTCGGTGTAGACGGGCTTTGCGTGACTTCAAGGTAGAGTAGCGTTGCTTGATTTTACTAGTATGGTCTGGATGCTTGGTTGGAAGCGCTTGAAAGTTAACTGTCACTGATCGCTGACAGGCAAGTATTTAAACAACTCATCCAATATTTGATTTGCTCCTACAATACCCCTTGTGTCCCATCTTTGTGAAGGCACAAGATAAACTCGATTGTTTTTGACTGCCTTTAGGCGACTAAATATGGGATGTTGAAGAAAAAAGCTTAGTGGTTTTCGTTCAACATTAATAATAAATTAAGATGTCAGCATCGTATTCATCGACGGTTTCAATGCTAAAGGTCTTGCCAGCAGGTGGAAGTTTATAGTCTAGCTGCGTATCAACTAAAACATCAGCAGTTGCATCATATTTTCTTGCAGGTGTATAAACAAGACCACTAGCATAATAAATCACGGAAACTTCTATTTGTTCCAACTGGTTTCCTAAGCCTTGCTTCAAGTCTTCAATTCTGTTTTGGTATTGACTTAAAACTTCCTCTGCTTTTGCTTCTTCACCAAGTACTTTGGCTACATAACGAAGATTTTCCTTAAAGAAAGCTTCATTCCTTGGCAGCTCAAGATTCGGAGGAGGCACTGGGACAGTGGGTGCGATCACTGTCAACAACTGATACGGATTGTCTTCTGTTGCTAAAATCAAGTCCGGCTTGAGCAGCAAAACTTTCTCTAACGAAGGCTGCTGTGCATTCCCAATACTGTTAGCTTCTTTAATATCATCAAGTGATACACCATGAATCACTTCTTTTCCATTGATGTGATCAAACGACGCAAAACCAACTGGTTTGATGCCGAGAACAACCAGGGAATCGAGTGTGGCGTGAGGATCTAGTACAACAATACGCTGTGGTTTTAGTGGGACACAGGTTTTGCCAAACTTATGTTTAATTATTCGACATTCTATAGTTGCACCTTGCTGCTGGATTAAAGTAAGATTATTCTCGATGGAAGGTTTGGCACAATTTGTAACCAAAGGCAATATCAAAGCTATTAATAGAAATAGCTTTATCCAACGAGATACTGAGTTGCTCATGATTTTTTAGGTTAATTGCACCCCTGCTACTAACTCTAAAGTGCATTGCGTGTAGTGGCGGGAATTTTCGCAATGGCTACTTCTTTTAATCCTTCAGGAATTTTTTCATAGGGAATGTTGCCTGTTTTGCTGTGGCTATATTGTTGGGCAAATTGTAGGAGTACCAGGGCAGATTCTGGAGAGATGGTGCTAAAGAGGTAGGTGGGTTTACGGGGGGCAGAGAAGGCGACAACGCAGGCACGACCGCAATCCCAGAGGCAACCGACGGGTTGAGTTTGGATGTTGTTAAGTTCGGGATGGGTGGACTGATAGGTTTGGAGTTGTTGGAGGAGAATGGCACCGTCGGCAGGTTGCCCTTCAGGGTGATCTTCAGAAAAACAGCAAGATTGACAGATAAAAAGAGTCGGTTTAGTCATGAGATTAAGGAAGGCTAACGAGATATTTTTCCAAATCATCCAATACTTTATTCGCTCCTAGAATACCTCTTGTATCCCATTTTTCCAAATCCACAAGATAAACTCGGTTGTTTTGGAATACTTTCAGACGACTAAATAGGGGATGTTGAAGAAAAAAGCTGAGTGGTTTTCGTTCAATATTGATGATGAATAAAACATCAGTGTTGTAGTCTTCAATAGTTTCGATACTGGAGGTCTTACCAGGAACTGCACGTCTGTAGCGTAGTCCCGTATCAATTAGAACGTCAGCACTTGCATCACCGTTTTTCATAGGCATATAAACATAACCACTAGCATAATAAATCACGGAAATTGCTATTTGTTCCAACTGGTTTCCTAAGCGTTTCTTAAAGTCTTCAATTCGTCTGTAGTATCGACTTAAAACTTCCTCTGCTTTTGCTTCTTCACCAAGTACTTTGGCTACATATCGAAGATCCTGCTTAAATAATGCTTCATTCACTGACTGATCATGGGGTACTGGAACAGTGGGTGCGATCGCAGATAATAATTTATATGGATGGTGCTTTGTTGCTAAAATCAAATCCGGTTTGAGTACAAAAATTTTTTCTAATGAAGGCTGATCTGACTTCCCAACATTCGTAACTCCTTTAACGTCATCAAGTGAGACGCTACCAATAATTTCTTTTCCCCCCACGTTATCAGCTGTGTAACCGATTGGCTTGATACCGAGAGCGATTAGAGGATCGAGGTTTCTGTCAGGGCTTAATGCAACAATCCGTTGTGGTTTCATTGGGACGCAGGTTTCGCCAAATTCATGCTGAATGACTCGACACTCAACAGAAGGCTTCAAACAGGGATGAGATTTTTGACTGACAAATTGATAGCAAGTTGTCGTTAAAAACATTGCAGCAATTGCAATTGCCAGTAGTAAATGGCGTACCCGAAATCGCATTCTCAGAACTGCCATGACACCGTTCCTCGAACGGTAAACGGCTCTCCTGGAGAAATACCCAGATCGCCATTACCCGTTTCAAAATAGTCCACATTAAATAAGTTATTGAAGTTCAGCGCGGCTCTGAATTGCCCACGCTTGTAAAAGATGGCAGCATCCGTGCGAAGATAGCTGGGTAAAGTAAACGAATTGTCTAAATCTCCTTGGCGATCGCCCACATAGAAAAAGCCCAAACCAAACCCAAGCCCTTGTAGCTCACCTTTCTGAATTTCATAGCTGCTCCAGAGATTGAAACTGTGCTGAGGAACATTATTGATCCGGTTACCCACTGGAAAGGTATTATCTTGCGTAATCTGCGCGTCAGTATAGGCATAGCCTGCAATGATATTCCATCCGGGTAAGATTTCTCCAGAAACAAATAGCTCTACTCCGCGACTATTTTGCTCCCCTGTCTGAATTTCAAAGTTAGGATCATCTGGGTCAGCCGTGTTCACATTCGTGCGGGTGAGATCGTATAGTGCCAACGTGGTCGAGAGTTTGTCGTTAATATCTGCTTTCACCCCTATTTCGTATTGGGTACCGCGTCCTGGCTCAAATGGCTCGTTATTACGGGATCTACCAATGGTGGGAGTAAAGGAGCGACTGTAGCTGGCGTAGAGAGAAATTGGCTTAATGGGTTGATAGACAATGCCCAGACGGGGACTAAAAGCACTTCCTGATTGAGGGGTTTCAGTACCAGCAAGCAGATCTTTGTCAGTTTGCTCAAAGGCATCGAATCGACCGCCCAGTAGCAACTTGAGGTTTTCTGCAATAGTGATTTGATCTTGGATATAAATCCCCAGTGAATCAGTCAATGTAGCGAATTCGCCAGGTGTAAAAAATGGCTCAAACCTTTCCGAACTGTAAACTGGGTCAAAAATATCAATGGGTCTTCCTCGAAAACCCCCATTGCTAGAGAACCTGTCTTCAACTCGTCTCAAATCGGCACCCAGTAGAAGCTGATGCTGAATATCTCCTGTGGAGAACCGACCGACAACATTTGTGACGAGATCGAAGGATTGGCTCCTGGCATCAGAACGCTCGTCAATAAGAGTCTGTGCCGTTCTCAGATCGGGGTCAAGGCTAACAAAACCCCCGCCTCTGATTCGATAGGTGAAGTCTATAAAATTAAAAGCATTTCTCAACGACCAGTTTTCATTAAAGCGATGCTCCAGGTCATATCCAACTGTAAAAACCTCTGGACTGTACTCACTGCCTTCTTGTGCAAAATTACGATTGCGGGGAATTTCTCCATTTGGGTTCGGCAATATTGATCCTCTGAGGGGGAGACCAGAAGAAGTAGGCTGATTGATCCTGACATACTCCGCATTCAACGATAAATCGGTGTTTTCGCCAAGTTCAAAGCTCAAGACACCTGCAACGGCTGACGTTTCAGCCCCAATACGCTCAACAAAGGTGCCAGCATTTTCATAGGCGGCATTCAATCGGTAAAGTATTGTCCTGGAGTCATTCAAGGGACCTGTTAAATCGATCGCCCCTCCGTAAAAGTTATAGCTACCAACAGACGCTTCAACTGAGTAGAAGGGATCGCGGAGGGGTTGCTTAGTGACAATATTAATCGTACCGCCAGGATCGCCCGTACCAAAAAGAACTGAAGCAGGTCCTCTCAGAACTTCGACCCGTTCAATGTTGGAGAAAATTCCTGTCGCTTCATTATACAATCCTAGTGACAATCCATTTCTGGTGATGTTTGTTCCGTTTTCCCCAACCCCAAATCCTCGAATCGTTGCCCCAGTAAATGACGGGGTGGAGTCAGGGTTAGTTTGAACTACACCAGGAGCATTTCGCAGGGCTTCATTTAAGGTGTTAACTTGTTGTTCCTCTAGCACCTGTTGAGGGATGACTTGAATAGAAGCAGGAATATCGCGCAAGGGCGTATCGGTTCTAGTTCCGACTGAGGTATTCGGCACGCGATACCCATCTTGTTCTCCCGTTACTACCAACTCAATCGGCTCATCTTGCTGTGTTGTCGGCTCCTCTTGCGGTGTCTCACCTGGCTTTTCTTCGGTTTGCGGTGTTTCGGGTTGTTGGGGTGGCTGCGTTACTGTTGCCTGTGAAGCTATACCAAAAACTAGCCCGACATTATCATCAAATAGCTCAACCGCGGGCAAAGCCTTTTCACCCACCACTGTCACTCGCACAGTGTTCGCATCAATATTTGTAACTGTGATTTGAGTAATTCCCGCAATTGGTTTTTCTGATTTAAACGTGAACGCTTCACCCGACGGTAAACGTAACTGCGCTCCAGGTATATCTGCAATAAAATTATTCCCCGTACTGCGATTTGTGACTTGCAGTTGAGTCCCAAGGGTTGTTTCTAAAATTACCTCCACACCCTGCTCGGTGGGATTAGCTTTTACTCCCGTAATTAGCACAATACCCTCTTGATTCTGAGTATCGCTTGGTGCGGATTGTTCTACCAACATTTGAGCATTTGTCGCAGGAAGGACAATTTCGTTTAGTTGGGGAATGTTTTTGTTAACTTCTGGAACATCCTCTCCTTTGGCAGCAGTGCTGAACAAAAAAGCGATCGCGCTTGTTAGCAGCAGGCTTTGAAACAATTTATCTAATTTCATTTATCCACCTACACTCCCTCACACCACTTGCAGTATTAAGAAAATTTCTTAACTAATCTGACGGTGTATGTATCATAGGGGATTCAGATTTTCTATTTGAACGCTAGAGGGATTTTTTCTGAACGCTAGAGGGATTTTTGACGATGTTGAAAATATTGTTTGGGATTCAAACCAAATTTTTTACGGAAAGCTGAGGCAAAGTAACTACGACTATCAAAACCTACCCTTAATGCCACTTCTTCAACTTTCATTTCTCCTAATGCTAAAAGTTGTCGTGCTTTTTCTAGGCGATAGTCGTGCAAATATTTGAACGCAGATGTCCCGAAAACTTGGCGAAACCCGCGCTTCAATTTGAATTCATTTAGCCCTACTTCTCGTGCTAACTCTATTAGGCTGGGTGGATTCTCTAAATTACTCAGCAAAATATCCTTAGCTTGGTAAATTCTGTCAACATCTCTCAACTTCCTCCCTGGAAAACCATGATCGTGTATTTCCTGCTCTTGAAATTGCTGGAAATAAAGCGTAATCAATTCCATTGCCTGACTTTCCAGATACATTCGCTTCATCAAGCCTTGATAGGGACATTGTAGAATATTACACAACACTAGCCACATTTGCTGTGTGATTTCCCCTTGACGATAATAAGGCTGCACCTTACTATCAGTTACTGCTTGACGCAGGAAGATTGGTACTTGTTCTAAATCTTCTTCGCCAAAACTTTGAAAAAATTCCTGTGGTTCAATTTCCAAATAAATTCTTGAAAATTTCTCTCCTGCTTTCCACCATTCAGTTTCTTTGATGTCGTAGTGACATTCTGAATAGTACTTTCCTACTGGTTCGTCATCTCATCAGTTAAACCGTGGCGCTGGATTCTCACTTTTCCAGAGAGAAAAAAACTTAACCCAAATAGATAATCATCCGACCTATCGCGAATCCACACAAGATCATCAAATATCTCTATCTCGTATACACAAACAGATAATCCACCGCGCAACTGTACACACCAGTCATAGGAATTGCAAATATCTGGAATCTTCCCTTGATAGATAGCTTCAAAACCCTTTGATTGATAAAAAGTTTGTTGGCACAGTTCATCCCAATGTGCTGGTGTAAAAATGTTTGTCATAGTTTAATGATAATTAATTTCATTATCTAGCTAATATATGGTTAGGACAAAGGCACTTTATTGCAATTATCTAGAATGCAAAGCCCATAATGGGTAGGATGCTCATGGTTGCCTCTTGTATCCTGATTGTGAAAATGTGACAGTCATTAGCGATCGCATAGATGCTAGAAATGGCGACAAGATAAAACGATGTCATCTTTAAATAAGAAAGATTCTTAATTATCTCATGAAGTTGACTGTGATAAAACTCTGCAAAACGGCACTATCCGCCAAAAATATTCTTTTTCCCTGACAAGCACTCACTGGGCGTAATGCCAAATTTTCTTGTGAAAATGGCAGCAAAACTTCCTGGTTGGGAATAATCTATCAGACAATTTTGCTCAAATAGAATATAAATAGTATATTAAATATACCTTTTTAGACTAAAGGCTGTAATGCTCTTGCTCTTATGGATTTGAATTTGATGAGGGAAAAAGTAGCTCAAATAAAGTAAAACACAGTATTGATTTCATTGAGGCACAAGAGCTATGGCTAGATACTAACAGGGTAGAAATTGCTGCTCGTGTTGTTGAGGAGCCTAGATTTCTCGTAATTGGGCAGATAAACCAAAAGCATTGGGCTGCCGTCATCACATATAGATCAGAGCGAATGCGAATTATTTCAGTACGCCGAGCAAGAGATGAAGAGGTAAAATTATATGAAGGCTGAAGAGTTTGATGAAAAATTTGATGCAGGCGAGGACGTTACTGCGTACCTGGATCTGAACACGATTCGTCGTCCAGGTTATGAGCAACGACGGGTAAACGTTGATTTTCCAATATGGATGATTGAAGCACTTGACCGAGAAGCTGCGCGAATAGGTGTAACCCGACAATCAATCATAAAAGTATGGATTGCCGAGCGACTTGAGCAGCACGGCTAAACCTTGGCATTATGCTTGTAAAATATTCTTTTTTCCTGACAAGCATTCACTGGGTGTAATGCCAAACTTCCTTTTAAAAACAGTAGTAAAACTTCCTGGCTGAGAATAACCGCTCAAATTTGCAACTTCAGCTTCCCAAAGCGCAAAAGTTGATTTGCTTGTTCCATGCATTTATCAGTGAGATAACCAAAGACAGTTGTCCCAAATAATTCTGGAAATCCATAACGCAAAGTGCGTAAGCGTTGCTCCTCTGAAAGAGGCTCGCTCACCCCGACAATTTGTGCCAATTCTAGCAATGAGGGCGGAGTCTCCAAATGTGCCAATAAAATTTCCCTGGCATGATGAATACGAGCAATAGTTTGAGCCTTCAGTCGTGGAGATGGTTGCAGTCCGCACAATTGTGGTGCGTTACGGCTAATTCTCCCACATTCTTAAACTCTCAAGTCCTTGCATAGCCGTAACACAACGCCAGGTGACGGCAGTCGCCCCAAGTCAGGGAACCCTTACTTTCGCTTATCTACTACCAACGGATACGCCGTACCTACGCTCTTGCGCGTAGCGACTTGGTGGAAGTAGCTGCTTTGCATCTACCGTGTCTACGTGTCTACGACAGTCGCTACAACGCGCTTAACCCGACGCCAGGTGCTACAACGGGGGGAACCCCCAAGGGCGCACTGCCTCCCCAACGCACTGGCTCCCCTACTGGACTACTGGAATGACATTGTGAATTAGCTAAAGATTTAATAAAGGATAGTGATGACATCAACAAAAGCAGTGCAGTAATTGGAATCAATGCGATCGCTTACTATGCCCAGATGATTTTTACAGAGACTGCTACTAGGTTTCTATTTTTACTTCTAAAAACAATCAGCAAGCAAGCACAAACAATGAGTAAATTTATATAATTTTCAGGGAATTCTCAGACTACAAGCTTATTATCTAAACTATTCGGGAGCAAATTCCTTAACTATGTGCCGTCTACTCGCCTACTTTGGTTCACCCGTATCTTTGGAACCTCTGTTATATAAACCAGAACACTCGCTCATTATCCAGAGCTATCAACCCCGCGAGATGCTTTCTGGGGTAGTAAATGCTGATGGTTTTGGTGTCGGCTGGTATCATCTACAAAAAGATATTGAACCTTTTATTTACAAAAACACATTACCAATTTGGAATGATATTAACCTGCCCAGTCTGAGCCGCTATGTGGAGTCGAAATGCATACTTGCTTATATTCGCAGTGCTACACCAGGTCAAGCTTTAGATTTTAGTAATTCTCAGCCATTTCAGTATCAAAACCTATTGTTCATTCACAATGGTCGTATCAACAAATTTCGGCAAACATTATATCGCCCAATTCGCAATCAGTTAAACGATGAAATTTATCAATGGCTTGGTGGAACCACTGATTCCGAACATATTTTTGCTCTAGTGTTGTCTCAGTGGCAAGCTAACCCTGGCAAAAGCCTGGAACAGGCTTTACACGCAACATTGCTGCAACTGACAGAAATGGCACAAAGTTATCAAACCTATGTTTATGCCAATTTAGTTATCAGCGATGGCGATCGCCTCGTCGCTTCTCGCTTTGGTACAAAGTCACCAGTTCCTTCTCTTTATTGGACAGCTAACGATTCAAATTTCCCCAATGCTGCCATTATTGCATCAGAACCTCTGTTTGCGGGAAATTGGAATTCTTGTCCAGAAAATAGCATTATTAGTATAGGAAAAGACTGTGATATCCGAATTGAACAAATCTGATCTAAAAAAAATATTTACTCGTGCCTTTATTCAGTGCCGCACCAAAACTCTTAGCTTGTTCGAGACAATGGACGAAGCAACCTTCTGTTGTCAGCCCCATCATGACTTTAGCCCTGTTGGTTGGCACTTAGGACATATTGTTTACACAGAGTCTTTATGGATACTAGAACGCAGTGCTGGATTGCCCTGTATGTTTCCACAATATCGGAAGCTATTTGCAGCTGATGGTTTACCGAAATCAGAACGTGTCAAATTACCTAATCTAGAGGAAATTCGTTATTACTTAGACACAGTTAGAGACAAAGTGTTAAATTACCTGGAAATAGCTGATTTAGAAGCAGAAGAAAGTCTTTGGCGATTTTTGCTTCAGCATGAAAGCCAGCATAGTGAGATTATTTGCTTTGTGCTGGAAATGTGCAAGAGGCAACAATCAAGTATCAAACAATTTCCCTACACCCCTACACTCTTATACCCTTGCACCCCTCCCGTTGAGATGATCCAAATTCCCAGTGGTGAATTTGAGATGGGTAACGACTCGCCAGATGCATTAGATAATGAGCGTCCTGCACATCGTGTATATCTCGACACTTATTTAATTGACCGTTACCCTGTGACTTGCGCGCACTATCAAGTATTCATGGAAGCAGGAGGTTACAATAATCCACAATGGTGGTCAAAAGCTGGTTGGGAATGGTTGCAAACACAGAAAGTAATGCAGCCTCTTTATTGGTGTGACAATCCAGCCTTTGATAGTCATCCAGTTTGTGGTGTTAGTTGTTACGAAGCACAAGCCTACTCACAATTTGTCGGTAAGCGTTTACCCACAGAAGCTGAATGGGAGAAAGCTGTAGTTTGGGATGCAAAAGCTAACCATCGTCGCACCTATCCTTGGGGGGATGAAGAACCAAAACCTAAATATTGCAATCATGATACAGAAATTGGTAAAACTACGTCAGTGGATGCTTATCCTAGTGGACAAAGCGCCTATGGTTTGTACGATACTTTAGGTAATGTCTGGGAGTGGACAGCTACCTGGTTTGATGGCTACGAAGGCTTTCAGTATTACCCTTACATTGGTTACTCGCAAGTTTATTTTGACCATCAGCATCACGTTTTAAAAGGTGGTAGTTGGGCAACCCGTCCCTGGGCGCTACGAGGTAGCTTTCGTAACTGGTATCATCCTGGTGTGCGCCAAATTTTGGCAGGGTTTCGCTGTGCCAAAAATGGGGAATAGGGGATAGGGAAGATGGGGAGAACCACTAACTACTGTATGGGCGAGTTTAGAAGATAAATTGTCGGTTTTAACCCAAAGATCATCAATAAAACCCGCACGGCAGTCGCTACAACGCGCTTAACCCGACGCCAGGTGCTACAACGCGCTTAACCCGCAAGGGCGCACTGGCTCCGCAACACACTGGCTCCGCAACACACTGGCTCCGCAACACACTGGCTCCGCAACGCGCTGCCTCCCCTACTAACTACTAACTACTAATCACTAACTATCAATCTACTAACCAGCAGAAATCACAAATCTTTGCCTATTTAATTGGAAGATCCGAAAAGATAAGTATAGCGCTGAATAAATCTAGCTCAGGCGTGATGTTATCAAATATGGCTTTATGTTTCACTATTTCTGGTTTGAGGTTTGCAATCCTTAAGCATCCTGCCAAACCAAGCTAACGGAGGAGTAATGACAAGATCTCAACCTGGCAACAGCGGTATTAGTTCTCAACACAGCATAGAAAACCGCTTACAAATACAACGTTTGCTAGAACCAACTTTGATTATTTCTTCTGGTGTTGGAAGTGATGTGGTTCAAGGATTAGCTCAGACACCTAAAACTATACCACCACGTTATTTCTACGACGATCGCGGTTCTGAGTTATTTGAGCAAATCTGTGAATTACCAGAATATTATCTGACTCGAACAGAGACAAAAATTTTACAAAATTGTGCCTGCGAAATTGCTGCAATAACTGGTGCTTGTGAAATAGTTGAACTAGGTAGTGGTAGCTCAACTAAAACTCGTCTTTTGTTAGATGCTTACCAACAGCAAGGATTACCTCTGCGCTATCTTCCCATTGATGTGAGTGCAGGTATGCTGGAAAGCAGTGCCATACAACTGCTAGGTGATTATCCTTCACTCCAAGTTTATGCATTAGCAGGAACCTATGAGTTGGCGCTTTCTCAACTCGAACCCAGACAATTACCAACTCGGATGATTTGTTTTATCGGTAGTACTTTAGGTAATCTGCATCCTCAAGAGTGTAATGTTTTCTTGTCTCAAATCACAGCAGCCTTGCAGGCAGGAGAGTATTTCCTGTTGGGAATAGACTTGCAAAAGCCAAAACATATTTTAGAGGCTGCTTATAACGACGCTCAAGGAGTGACGGCTGCTTTTAACCTGAATATGCTTGAGCATCTAAATTGGCGATTTGCAGGCAATTTTGATCCGACGCAGTTTACCCACTGGGCATTTTATAACGAAACTGCACATCAAATTGAGATGCATCTAAAAAGTGAGCGATCGCAAACTGTCGAATTAAGTGCTCTCAAACTCAAAGTAAATTTTGAATCAGACGAAACTATCCGTACTGAAATTTCCCGCAAATTCAACCTCAACTCTATTCAACAGGATCTGAAAGCTAAAGGCTTGATTCCACGAAAAGTGTGGACTGACGAAAATCAATGGTTTGGGTTGTTATTGTGTCAATTTCATCCTGCGTAATTGCCTGAGTAGAGACGCGATGTATTGCGTCTCTACATTAGGATTAATACTGAAATTCAGCACAACACCCAAAATTCTGCAAGAATGTCATCATAGTTAAGGTAAGAACATACTGGAGATAAAACCACGGTTTACGCACGTCCTTTAGCACGGTTAATCGAGCAATTGCAACGCTTGCCAGGAGTTGGCCCTAAAACTGCCCAAAGGCTGGCGCTGCACATCTTGAAACGTCCAGAAACAGAAGTACAGGCTTTGGCACAAGCTTTAATAGAAGCCAAAAAACAAATAGGCTTGTGTAAAGAGTGCTTTCATCTTTCTGCTGAACCTGTTTGTGAAATTTGCCGCAACCCCAGCCGTGATAACAAAACTATTTGTGTCGTGGCAGATTCTCGTGATGTAATTGCCTTAGAAAAAACCAGAGAGTACAAAGGCAAGTATCATGTATTAGGTGGAGTAATTTCTCCCATAGATGGCATAGGGCCAGAACAAATCACTGTCCAGCCTCTGATACAACGAGTCAGTCAGCAAAAGCCACAAGAAGTAATTTTGGCAATTAGTCCCAGCGTAGAAGGGGAGACAACAACACTATACATCGGTCAGTTACTCAAGCCATTTACCAAGGTGACGCGGATTGCTTTTGGTTTACCTGTAGGTGGAGATTTGGAGTACGCCGACGAGGTAACGCTAGCACGAGCTTTGGAAGGAAGGCGAGAGTTGGATTAGGTTTTGGTCATTGGTTAAGAATCAAAAACCAATGACTAGAATTGTCTTCGGTAGGATAGGCTTTAATTCATCAGCCACAAGACAAACCATCTTTTGTTTTGGCTAGAACAGGATTTCTCATGTAGCTTCCGGCAAGTATTTAAACAAGTCATCCAATATCTTATTAGCTCCTGATATACCGAAGCCTCGCCAATTTTCTTGACTGACAACATAAGCTCGATTGTTTTTGACTACTTTTAGACTGCTAAACATGGGGTTTTGGAAATAAAAGCTTGGCGATCGCTTGTCAACATCAACAATAAATAGGACATCAGCATCGTATTTGTTGATGGTTTCAATACTGAGATTCCACTCGCCACGAGGTACAAATTTATGACGTAGCCCAATATCAGTTAAAACATGAGAAATGGTATCGCTTTTAGCAATTGTCCAAATATAACCCTCACCATAAAAAATTACGGAAACCTCTATTTGCTGTAACTGGTTTCCTAAACGTTTCTTCAATTCTTCAGTTCGTTTTTGGTATTTATTTAAAACTTCCTCTGCTTTTATTTCTTGACCAATTAATTTGGCAATATATCGAAGATTTTCTTTAAAGTAAGTTTTGTTTTCCCAATCTATAGCTGGGATGTCAGCATCATTCGGGACTGAAACAGTAGGTGCGATCGCTGATAATAACTTATATTTTTGATGAGCGTTGCCGAAATCTGAGGATAAAATCAAATCGGGTTTGAGCATCAAAATTTTTTCTAATGAAGGCTGCAATGAGTCCCCGACATTCTTAGTTCCTTTAACCTCTTCAAAAGATACACCAAAAAGACCTTCTTTTCCTCCGCTATTGTAGGATGCAAAACCGATGGGCTTGATACCGAGAGCGAGCAAGGGATCGAGTGTTTCGCGAGGAGCTAATGCAATAATACGCTGTGGTTTAAGTGGAACACAGGTTTCGCCAAATTTGTGCTGAATGACTCGACACTCAACAGCAGGCTTCAAGGAGAGATGAGATGTTTGGATGACAGGTTGGTAACAAGCTGTAATTACAAGTAAAGAAAAAGCCATTAGTAAAAATGGCTTAATTAGACGGTATGACTGTTTTTTCATTACGCTCGTTTTTCGGTTGCAGATAAAATCAAACTGTTTGGGGCATGATGTGAACTGATGCTTAATCTGACTGCCCAAAAGTTAAAATGTCCAACCAATTGAGCCAATGATTGTAAACGGCGCACCCCTCTGAACGAACCTTCCGGCGGAATAGTTGACATAGTCTATATCAAACAGGTTGCGAATGTTAATCGCTGCATCAAACCCGTCTCGACGATAGTAAAGTGCTGCATCGGTACGTAAGTAACTGGGTAGTTCAAACGAATTTGCCAGATCGCCCTGTCGATCGCCAATATAAAACAATCCTAAACCAAACCCTAAGCCTCTTAAATTGCCTTTCTGAATTTCATAAGTTGTCCAAAGGCTGGCTTGATTAAATGGTACACTCTCCAATTGATTGCCAACAGGAATAGTGTTATCTTCGGTGACTTCTGCATCGGTATAGGCATAAGAGGCAATAATTTTCCAACCGGGCAAAATCTCACCTGCAACATCCAACTCAATTCCTTGACTCCTAACTTCTCCAGTCTGAATAGAGAAGCTAGGATCGTTGGGATCGGGAGTAGTCACATTTGTTTTGGTGATATGATAAGCGGCTAGGGTTGCCGAAAGCTTTCGGTCTAAAAAGTCTGTTTTTACACCAACTTCATATTGAGTTCCCCTGCTTGGTTCAAATCCTCTCCCATCTGGATTTTTTAAATATCCAGGGCTTAGTTTGAAGGAGCGACTGTAGCTAGCGTAGAGAGAAACAGTGTCACTGGGTTGATACACTAAACCAATCCGGGGGCTGAAGGCACCATTATCTTCTACTTGCTCATCAATATCATTACCTAGTATTTCATACTCAGAAGATACCCAATCATAGCGGCCACCAATTAGTAGCTTCAAGTTATCGCTAAAAGCAATTTGATCTTGAAGGTAGAATCCGTAATTTTTACTCCAATCATCAGCTGCAAAACCTGGTAAATATTCAGGTTTCGGAATATCGTAGTTTGGGTTAAAAATATCTAAATCAGGTACTGTGGTGGCACCATCAGATCGAAATCCACCTTCAAGGTAGTTAACATCAAAGCCTGCTAAAAGTTGGTGGGAAATTGATCCAGTATTAAACTTTCCAAGCAAGTCAATCTGCCCAAAATAGTTGTCTGCATAAGAGCTAGATTCTTCAGCAAATGCGTCTGTTAAAATGCGCTCATCAACGACTGTGCCAAAAATGACTCGATTTAGAACCCTCTGATTCAGAACAATTGCCAGATTATTACGAATTTGCCAATTTTCACTAAATCTGTGGTTTAAAGTGTAGCCGATTCTGTTGGTTGTGATATCTGATAAGACTAAATCAGGATAAGCAGGATAAAAATTTCGAGGCGGTAAGCTACCATCGCTAAGTAACGGAACTTCAAATTGTGGTGCATCTGCAAAATATCTAACATATTCATAAGATAAATTCAGATCTGTCCGATCTCCTAATTTCAGGGTAATTGAAGGCGCAATTGTAGTTGTACTTGAGTTAAAGAAATCCTGATAACCTCCAGCACCCCGATAGCTGGCGATAAATCGATACAACACATTGCCATCTGTTGTCAATGGGCCAGAAAAGTCAATACTTGGTTGATAGAATCCATAGTTACCTGCTTCAAATGCGACATTATAAAAAGGTGTACTTAGGGGCTTCTTGGTGACAATATTAATAACTCCACCAGGTTCCTGACTGCTGAATAGAACTGAGGCTGGGCCTTTGAGTACTTCTACCTGCTCAATTGTCCCAATTGATGACACGGAATAGTAATCATAATCTCGAAAACCGTTTCGTAAACTTCCTGAATCAAATGAATTAAATCCTCTGATGATGTTAGCTCCACCAGGCGCGCCATAATTGCTTGAACCATCAAGAACACCACTAACGGTTTCCACTGCCTCAAACACTGTTTGGGCATTGCGATCGCGCAATACTTCCTGGGGTACAATCTGAATCGACTGGGGAATATCTCGAATCGGTGTATCCGTCAGCGTCGCAGTACTCGCATTCGGCACCCGGTACCCATCTTGCTCACCCGTCACCACCAACTCAATTGGCTCATCTTCCTGCGCTGCTTCTGTTGGCGGTGTCTCAGTTGGCTTTTCTTCGGCTTGGGGTGTTTCTGGTTGCTGGGGTGGCTGCGTTGCCGTTGGCTGTGAAGTTATTCCAAAAACCAGCCCGACATTATCATCAAATAACTCAACTGTGGGCAAAGCCGTTTCACCTATCACTGTCACTCGGACAGTATTTGTATCAACATTCGCAACTGTTATCTCAGTAATTCCCGCAATGGGTTTCTCCGAGCGAAACGTGAAAGCCTCTCCCGATGGTAAACGCAATTGCCCGCCAGATATCTCTGCAATAAAATTATTACCTGTACTGCGATTTGTGACTTGTAGTTGCTCTCCAAGAGTTGTCTCTAAAATCACCTCTACACCTTTGTCTGTGGGATTTGCTTTCACTCCCGTGATTGCTATAATTTCAGCCTTTGGTGATTGAGAAAGTAAATCCTTGACGCTAGTAGCAGGAAACTCGGTTTCACTGACTCTTTTAATTCTCGTTACAACTGTGTTCTGCTTTTTTCCTAATTCTAATGCTTGCACAGGTTGAGCAAATATAGCAGTGATGATTCCTACTGTACTCACCACCAACGAAAGATAAGCGTTGAGCGATCGCCAACTTTTCATACCACTCCCCACACAATTAACAATATTATTTATTGCGTATATTTCTTGATTGCATAAACCAGAGTGTAGAAGAGTATAGTTAGTCAAGTCTATCCTCAAACGGCATCACAGTCCCGATACGGACTTTTTACCCAACAAACATTCTCTGGGCGTAATGCCATATCTGCGCTTAAAGGCTGCGGCAAAGTGTCCGAGGTGAGTATAACCTACAAGATTTGCAACCTCGGCAACTGTCATATTAGTTCCGCGCAAAAATTGCTCGGCTTTCTCCATCCGCTTTTGAGTGAGATAACCGAATACAGTTGTGCTAAATAACTCTCGAAATCCTCGGCGGAGAGTTCTATCACTCACCCCCACCAATGCAGCTAATTCTATTAACGAGGGAGGATTTTCTAAGCGAGAAAGAATAATTTGTTTGGCATGATGAATCCGAGCAACAGTATCCGATTTTAATGGTGATGCTTGGGGAAAATCTCCACCCGTGAGGATAGGAGATATTTGTAAAGCGATTAACTCTAGCACTTTCGCTTGTAAATAAATTCGTTTTGTGATTCCTTGATAGGGACAATTAAAGATTTGTTGTGTCAAAAATCGCACTGATGGAGTCATTTCTGGATAAATTAGAGTTTGCCAATCATTATCCTTTGCCAATAACTTTAACTCTGGGGGAATGCCTCCATCTTTGTCAGGGAAAAAAATTGCCAATAAATCGGGTGACATCTCAATGTCAATGCCAACCATCCGGGGAGATTGAAAAGACTTTACCTTCATCTTCCGTTGGATTCCACCCCCAGAAATAAACGTATTTTTTTCCCCAATCCATCCACAATCATCATCTTTAATGATCCCAGAAAGCAATACACCAAGTTGCAAGGGATGATTGGAAGATGGACGTTTGAGTAGATAATCATCACGTAACTCACAATCAACAATCGTCAGCCAAAGTTCAGGATGCAGTTCAATCTCTTTACGATAGCCACTTCCCAAGAAACTAGGCATTTCAGAATAGGATTCAAACGGTTCTATAAATGAAGGTTGCAGACTATTCTGTGCTGCTTCATGCCAAAGTTCCTCATCTTCGCGTAATGTGAGTGCGATCGTCATAGCTGGTGCTTGCTAGCTTTAGACTTAATGATACTATTTCTCAATTAAAAACGGAAGACTGCTTTGATGTATTGATAACTTTTAGGTGATTTCAAGTAACGTATAATTTAAGTTCTCGAATGGAGCGCTTAGGGCTTTAGTTCTGACATTGATACGAGTTTGGTAATAAATGCTAAAGTTGCATGAATGCGATCGCTTCTGAGATAACTTTGCTTATTGTGCCCATAATTTGGAGACGTATACCCTGCCTTTGGTAAGCTACCGTGTATACACAAGTCTATTTTTCTCATCACCATGCTCTGTATGGTGATGAAAATTGGAAGGCTCTGCCTGAAAAGGAGGCGGAGCCTCAATGATGGTTTCCCAGGCTCCAGCCTGGGAAAGAGAAAAATTTTGCCTAACCACTTATATGTTCAGATATAGTTTTAGTGTGTGTTGACCAGATATTTGAAAAGGTCGTCAATTACTGCATCAGTTCCAAGCATATTTGACGCAGCCCATGACATAAAATCAACATAATAAACGTGATTTTCCTGTACAGCTTTCAGGGTTTTCCAAAGAGGCTCTTGTTGTTTTTTTTCAAGGAATTCCTTGCCAATTTTGGAAAAAGTTGTCACAAATAAAATATCGCCATCTGCTTTTTTTAATTCCTCTAGGGAAATAGGGAAAGCTCCATAGGGCGCGTCAACATTTTGTGAGGCTGGACGTTGTAAATGAACATCACTGATAATTGAGCCAGCATAAGAGTTTTTGGCATCAATGTTTATTTGGTTGCGCCCGATATATATAAAAGATATTTTTTTGTCTTGATAGCGATTACCTAATGCTTGTTTTAGTTCTTCTATGCGCTGATAATAGTGTTGCCAAAGTGCTTTTTCAGTTTCTTGCTTTCCTAATACTTCAGCCACAAAACTCAGGTGCTTTTCCCAGGTGGAGTAATCAAGCTCACCTAAGACAGTAGGAGCAATTTTGGATAATAAAGGATAAATTGGTTTGAACCAATCTACACCAATAATTAAATCTGGTTTAAGTAGTAATGTTGCTTCTAAATTCGGTTGAGAAATACCGATGAGTTTTATTCCCTCTGTTTTTTCTTGAAGGTATGTCAAAGAGTTGTTTTCTATCTGAACTTCGTTGGTAGTACCGATGGGTTTAACACCAAGTGCCAATACATTGCCTAAAGTAGCTAAAGATAAAGTGACAACACGCTGAGGGTTAATAGGAACACAAGTTTTCCCCATTGTATGTTTAACCATGCGACATTGTGCGGCTGGTAATCTAGAGGGAGAGGATATATTTTGGGATGTGTGATGACTATAGGCTGTAACTAAAGTAAATCCGAAAATACCCAATATTAGCCAACGCAAAAAATATTGCATGATTTCTCAATTATTAAAACTGCCAGGAAACTGTTCCTAAAACCGTAAAAGGTTGCCCATAGTTAACACGAGTAGCACTAGATCCATTTTCAAAATAGCTTATGTCAAATAGGTTTCTAAAGTTGAGTCCTACTCTAAATCTATCTCGGTTATAGAAAATAGCTGCATCAGTCCGAAGATAGCTAGGTATATCATAAGTATTGTCCAAATCTCCAGCGCGATCGCCGACAAAAAACAAACCTAAACCAAAGCCTAAACCTTGTAATTCACCCATTTGAATTTCGTAGGTTGTCCATAAGTTAAAAGAATGATATGGGGTATTGGGCAATTGGTTTCCAACTTCAAAAGTATTATCTTCAGTAATGCGGGCATCGGTATAGGCGTAGCCTGCAAAAATATTCCATCCTGGCAAAATTTGACCCGTCAAACTCAGTTCAATACCTTGGCTATTTTGCTCACCAGTTTGGATTTGAAACCCTGGATTATCCGGATCTTCTGTTAAGACATTAGTACGAGTTAAATTATAGAATGCCAGTGTTGCTGAAAGGCGATCGCTTAAATCTGCTTTCACCCCAACCTCATACTGTCTACCGCGTTCTGGCTCAATGTTATTGTCCAGACTGCCGCCAAAAAGAAATACACCGCTGCCAGGAGTAAATGAACTGACATAGCTGGCATACAGCGAAATAGCAGGGATAGGTTGATAAACAATTCCAAACCGAGGGCTAAATGCACTATCAGACAAGTTGCTTTCTGTGTTAGCAGAGAAATCTTCCGATTTTTGATCAAAAGCATCAAATCTCACACCCAGTAGCACCTTGAAGTTATCTGTCAATGAAATTTGATCTTGCAAATAAATTCCTAATGAGTTGGTGAGTGTTGTGTTAATAAATTCATCACCAAGCTCACCTGGTAATTGACCGTAAACAGGATTGAAGATATCAAGTGGTGCAGCCGTAGCACTTCTAAAACTTGGCACTTTGTTCTCATAACTATTCAAATCAACCCCAAATAGTAGTTGATGCCCAATTGAACCAGTAGAAAACTTGCCAACAACATTTGTACTTAGATTATAAGACGTGCTTTCAAAGTCGAATTCTCGGTAGGAACGATTCAGGGTACGGCTATCTGCTTGCAATGCTCCGGGAAGCGTTCTTTTGTCACTGTAATCACGAAAATTGTAGAGAAAAGCACTACGTAATGACCAATTATCGCTAAATTTGTGTTCTAGTTGGTATCCCAGCCTTGTCAATGATGCGTTTATTTCATCGGATGGTTCACCAACGTTGCGATGACGGGGAATTTTACCATTGGGGTTAGATAGTACAGAGCCAACGACGGGTACGAAAGGTGTGAATCCAGAATCTCTTGTATAGATATAGTCTCCGTCTAAAGTCAAGTTAGTTCTTTCACTGATCGCCACACTGACGACAGGTGATATATTGAAGTGTTCACTATTGTAGAAATCAATAAAACTACCTGAATTTCTGTAGGCTGTATTGAAGCGATACAATACAGTTTTTGAGTCATTTAACGGCCCTGATAAGTCAATTGCGCCTCTGTAGAAACTATAATTACCAACAGTTGCATCAATAGCATAAAAAGGTTCACTCAAAGGACGTTTAGTAATTATGTTGATGCTTCCGCCTGGATTACCTAAGCCAAATAGCACGGATGCTGGGCCTTTGAGAACTTCAACTCGTTCAACACTGGAAAGTTCAACAGATTCTCCAGCCCCCGCGTCAACTTGTCCATTTCTGAGCAAGTTATTATTCAATGCCTCAAATCCACGAATTCTATAGGTAAGGGAAGGGCCAGAGTTAAAATCTTGAGTGACACCGGGAACGTTTCTCAGGGCATCATCTAAGCGGTTAATTTGTTGATCGCGCAGTACTTGTTGTGGTACTACCTGAATCGATTGGGGAACATCACGCAAAGGTGTATCAGTTCTTGTTCCCGTTGTTGACTCTTGTACGTTATACCCATCTTGTTCTCCTGTCACCACTAACTCAATTGGCTCATCTTCCTGGGCTATTGTTTCCTCTGGTTGTGGTGTTTCTTGCTGTTCTGGTGGCTGCATTGCTGTTGCAGCAGAAGTAATCTCAAAAACCAGCCCTACCTTGTCATCAAATAACTCAACCGTTGGCAAAGCTTTCTCACCTACCACCTTTACGCGAACAGTATTTACATCAGTATTTGTAACTGCTATTTCAGTAATTCCCGTAAGTGGTTTTTCGGAACGAAATGTGAAAGCATCACCCGATGGTAAACGCAACTGTGCGTTAGGAATATCAGCAATAAAATTATTACCAGTACTGCGATTTATGACTTGCAGTTGTTGCCCTTGATCTGTTTCTAAAATTACCTCCACACCCTTGTCGGTAGGATTGGCTTTTACTCCTGTGATTTGGATGATTGCTGGGGTAGTTGTCTGTTGAGCAAACAGATCTACCACACGCTTAGAAACCTTCTCTAAATCTCCCACCCGACGGATGGGAATTTGCTTTTGTTGTAATCGTGCTGGTGTGGCAACAGTTGACGGCTCCGCGCGTTGGCATTCTCCGCTGCAGGCATCGATTGTAACCACACTGGCATTCTCTGCCCATACCGCTTGCACACCTAGAAGACAAAACATACTTGTTAGAAAAAGCGATCGCTGCCACAAATTCAACACTGCTCACACCAAAGTTGATATTAATTGTCAACAAACATACTTAATTTCTTGGTGTGATTTGAAGACTTTTTTATCACTAGAGGGATTTTTTTTTATCGCTGGAAGGATTTTTTCTGCTGCATTTGATATTGCTTTGGACAAAGACCAAATTTTTTCTTAAAGGCTGTGGCAAAGTAGCTATGGCTAACAAACCCAACAATGTTAGCAATTTCTGACACTTTCAAATCTCCAGTTTCTAGGAGTTCACGGGCTTGTTCTAGGCGATAGTGATGTAAATAATTAAAAGCGGTTGTGCCAAATACCTGACGAAATCCTTGTTTAAGCAAATAATCGTTTAAACCCACTGCCCTTGACAGTTCCATAAAAGAAGGCGGATTATTCAATCGTTTTAGCAAAATATCTCTGGCATGGTAAATTCTTTCTACTACATCTGGCTTCAAAGTGTGTAGGTGGTTATTACCATCCTTTATTTCTATCTCCTGTGCAACCAACAACCCCATTAATTCTAAAGCTTTACCCTCCAAATACAGGCGCTTGGCAATTCCCTGATAAGGACACTGAATAATTTGCTTTGCAACAGTTCGCATTGCAGGTGTTGCAGTTCCACAGCGGCAGTAATATGTTTGATGAGATTGCCGAATCCACGGTTGCAGTGCCTGGGGTAATTGTCCTTCTGGATTGGCAGCAAAAGAATATAGTAATTTAGGCTGCATATAGATACTTATCTCCAGAAAGGAGTTTTGATCTGAACAATAACTGGTTTGCTTTGGATCTAGTCCACTCCCTAAGAAACTATATTCACCCCCGCTAACAGTTCTGTATTTATCATGATGCTCCCCAGAAAAATGAAAGTGATACTCTAACAACTCATGTTCCTGTTCTGGCTGTATGATGATCATGCGAGTGCGCATTTGTACATTTCCAATGATCAACTCCAACCCTTGACGCAACTCGATTCTTCGCCAGTAACCTTGTCCCAGCCGTCGCGGATATTTGTATACTACGTCCAACTCATCATTTGGATCTGGGTGTTGGGAAGGTTCCACCATCTCATGAAATAGTTCATCAAAAGCTTGCTGGGAAAGGGTGATTGTCATAGCGATCGCTTGAGAGAGATCAAAAGTTTAACTCTTAATAAGAAATCATCTCATTAAAATTAGTTGGTTTGGGCATTGGCGAAGCCTCTGGGGAGGAGAATCGCTTCTGTGGTTTATGACTTTGCCAAGAGTTGCCCTTGTCTATTAATCTTTTAAGTTAACTTATAGTTAGTCAGCTAATTAAAATGATTCAAGACTGTGGTTACGTTACGCCCCTTTGTCAATCGTCAAGCTTTAGAACAACTTACCAATATTTTTCCAGAGTTAGATCTAGCTTCTGTAGAAAGTTGTCTAGCTTTTCTCTCTACTACTATTGATGTTTACACAGCTTTAGATGTTCACTTTGCTCGCTATGGTCTTTCGATGGGAAAATTTACTTTACTAATGCAGTTGTTTATCACTGACGAAAAAGGGTTAACACCATCCGAATGTGCAGAACGTGCAGGTGTAACAAGAGCTACGATCACAGGACTTTTAGATGGATTAGAACGAGATGGATTAGTTCAACGTCAGCCTTACCCAGATGATCGGCGGATGTTGAGCGTACAGTTAACAGACAAAGGACGGCAATTACTCTCCCAAATGTTACCAGATCACTTTTGCCGTACCACTGGTTTAATGGCGAATCTGACTGACAAAGAGAAAAAGACGCTGATTGAACTATTAGGGAAGTTAAAGTCTGGAACTCCTGCAATGCTTGAACCGTAACTAGTAGAAGGCAGAAAGAAGGCAGAAGGCAGTAGACGCAAAGCGGCTTCTGTAAGTAGGTAAGAAAGTTTCTCATACGTTATGGTGAGGCAGTGCGCCCTTGCAGGTTCCCCGACTTGTAGACGCCCGGTAGACGCGGAGCGGCTACTTAAATTAGCTTATTTATTGCCAAAGAGTCTGGCTTATTGTAATTTTAATTAGTTGCCTAACTATAAGCCAACTAATTACAACTAGCAAAATAAAATCACTATGAAAAAGCTAAGTGTCAAGCAGAAAAACTGGTTGCTGTCCTTTCATGTTGCCTTTGGAGGGATTTGGTTTGGAACAGCTTTATGTATGATTGCGATCGCTTTGAGCAACCGCAACACTCTCAACGGAGATGAGTTGTATGCGATCAACTCAGTTTTAAAACTGCTAGATGACTTTGTGATTATCCCTGCTGCTAATCTGGCATTATTAACAGGTGGGCTGCTCTGCTGGTTGACAATTTGGGGGTTTTTCAAACACTACTGGGTAATTGTGAAGTGGGTGGCGACTGTAACACTCATTATTTTTGGTACATTGTGGTTGGGGCCGTGGACAAATGCAATGACTGCTATTTCAAAAGCACAAAGGTTACAAGCATTGCAAAATCCATTATATGTGTTTGACCAAAAAGCAATACTTGTGGGTGCAGTCATTCAGACATCCTGTCTTTTAGCTATCATTGCTATTTCAGTGATCAAGCCCTGGGGTAGACGAAACGTAAAAAAAGAAGAGCAAAAACAAGCAATTGCCCCTAGTAGTTAGATGGACATAATTAAACTTAAAACTTCTGCCTTCTATTTAATTAGGAGCAGGATAGTTTTCTTCCTACTCCTACCTAAAAGAAGAATCAAAACCAACCACAGTCTGTTCTAGTGTATGGCTTGTACACATTAGGAACGATTTGTTTTTGCCCAGCAAATTCCCTTCCGTAAAACCCATCATCAAAACCACGGGCAAATTCACCTCCGGCAGTACGGGGTTTATAAGCCTTTCCTTGTTTAGCTCTCTGACTTCCTTGACGGTAACCATCAGCGTAGGCTTGAGGATGATAGGCAGGATCTTCATCAACAAACCATTGAGTAACTGGATAGCAGGATCTCAATGGATATAGAGGATATGGGCGATAATAATCGTAACGTCGATGAGCTTGGGCTGGTTGGTTGCCCAGAAGTAATCCGGTAGTAGTAGCTAAAGCCACAACACTAGCCATAATAATTTTTTTCATAAAATTAGCCTCCAGAGTTCCTCAACTCCAGATGCTTTTAAGATATCGTTCAGAAAATATAAACGACATCACCTGAAAGGGTGAGCGATCGCTTCCGTTGGCATAGCTCAACAGAAATCATAGCGATTGCCTGCGAAAATTATGAAAATAACGATGAGTTTCAGGATTAGCTTTTTACAGCAAATTTCATTTATTTGAACCATAATTTTTTGTAGGGGCGGGTTTAGGAGATATCCTTTCGTTTTGATACTAAGTTGCAACTTGGAGGTAGTATTTCTCCCCTACCCCCTGCCCCCCTGCCTGCCAAAACTAATATGTTTGAACGCAACTCGGTATGAGCTAGAGATTGAAACAAAACCCGCTCTTACAGTATTGTCTGGTCTATTCATCTGAAAATAGCTCTAACTACAACCCTGTCCAGAAAATAGTCTACCCTAGTTAGGGAAAATGATTGTAGGGGGTTGATATGAATACAACTCCCAAAACCCTCCGCAAAAGTCGTAGGAGATAATACCGTGAGTAGTCTGGGCAAAAAAAGATTAGAAGTTGCTTTAGCGATTGCCACTTGCGCGATCGGTAGTGGTGGTGCTTCAGCTGCGCCAACCCCTGGGATTGAAGTTCCAAAACAGGTAGTTTTAACAGCCTCTGATATTGCCATGTACACTTCGATCTGGAAAATCTATTTTCAAGAAGATTTATCAGACAAGAATGTCATGGAAATGCTAGCAGAGTTAGGTTTAGTAACAGCAGCAGCAGCAGGTACAGCCTATGTCGTTTCTAAAGTTAGCACAGCTGTATTATGTGAAATTACGGACTGGCTTGGGCCAATGGGATGGGTAGCTGGAGCAGCGATCGCAGGTTCTCTAACTGGTTTATTTGGAGCAGCTTGGGCAGTATATTGCGATTATCTTTTCTGTCAAAAACAGCCTCAACCTGTTTAAGGGTACGTTAAAACAGTATCGATACGGGTACAAAAATCTTATGGCCGGATTGGGATAATACAATCAGTTGTAAATGGCGAACTGAACTGTATAGCTGTTCGCCATGCTCTTTGAGCTCATTGTCAGAGTTAAGTGAGGGCAAATAACCTTTGCAAGCTCACCAAGTTCGTTTGTCAATCTGCTCCAAGTCAGTCTTAGTTTATTGGCGTATGCTTTTTGTTGTGCTGATCTTGCAGGACTTGAGTTAGGCTTGAGGGTGCAATATAGGGAAAACTGATTTTTGGGATCAAAGCAACCTTCAGCTTATCTTATGACAGACTCCAGTTCAAATGACAATCCTGAACTACTCTCTGTAGCCCAAACTGCAAAGCTACTTAGTGTAACCCGTCAGCGAGTTCACGACTTAATTAAGAATGGTCAGATTATAGCTCGCAAACTTGGGCGCTACTACTATATAGAAGCAGCTGAAGTAGAGAGATATAAAACACAGCCTACTGGAAAACCCTATCAACCACGTAGTACAACTTCTCCAAAAAACTCTATTGACAATTGACAATAGACTACGTAGACTCAAGCTATAATAATGTACTAAAGGTTAAATAAATGCTCCCTTTTCAACTGATTGCAACTGATGTTGCAACTCAACAAGGATTGCAACAGGTTTATATAAGTGAGTATGGCATCCTCTATCAGGGAGACTGTCTTAAACTTCTGTCAGCACTGCCCGATGAGTCTGTAGATCTCGTATTTGCCGATCCACCCTTTAATCTTGGTAAAGAATATGGTGAAGGTGTAAGTGATCGGATGGAGGCAGATAAATACCTAATTTGGTCGCAAAAATGGCTTGATCAGAGCATTCGAGTACTTAAACCCGGTGGTAGTTTATTTGTATTCAACTTGCCTAAATGGTGCATAGAGTATGGTGCATACCTCAATCGCCAGGGAATGTGGTTCCGGCACTGGATTGCTTGCAGAATGCCGAAAGCTTTCCCAAGAGGCAAGAAGATGTCTCCTGCTCACTACGGATTACTCTATTACACCAAAGGAGAACCAGCAATCTTCAACAAAGTCTACACACCTATTCAAGTTTGTCGGCATTGCGGTGGAGAAATTCGTGATTATGGGGGGCATCGAAAAAAACTTAATGAAAAGGGTATTAACTTAATGGATGTTTGGGATGCACCAGAAGACGTTTGGGAGGATGCTCCTGAAGCTGATTCTACTGACGTTTTATGGACATTGACAGAAGAAATGTGGACTGATATTCCACCAGTTCGTCATCGCCAGCACAAAAAACGAGTTCCTAATGAACTTGCTCCCATTATGTTAGAGCGGGTGATTGCAATGGCATCGAATCCAGAGCAGATTGTGGTTGATCCATTCGGAGGATCTGGCACTACATTTTATGCGGCAGAAAAGCTACATCGTTACTGGATTGGTTCAGAAATTGGGGATACAGATCCAGCAGTAGAACGATTGACTAATCTGGCTAACGGAATTACAGAACAGTGGGAATCAGCGAGGGGAAGCAAGAGATTAAAGCAGCGAAAAATAACTACATCACAACTTCAACTTCCTTTCTCTACGTAGCTATTCGCACAAAACCACTTTAGATCAGCGCACGACCGTCTGTTCCTTTAGTAATCGTTGGTACATTATTATTTATTTGATCGTGCTCAATTACAAAGATTGCAAGAAAACCCTCTCTAATTCTGACTGCTCGCCAAACATCAAAATATGGCTCTAACTCTTCATAGTTACCGATTCGATCCGTCAGGTAAGGGTAAAGTTTTCTGCTTGGAAGTACCAAGGCACTACCCAAAAAAACACCACGTAGTAACCCAAGAACCATTTTATTGATTGCTCGATGACTTGAAGAGATATTACCAGTTTCCCATTCAAGGGCGAAAAGATAGTTGTCAACGACTTTTGTCGCATCCACTTTTCCTGGTGATTTTGTTGCATAGTTAATTGGGGTTTCGAGCCTCCATCCAAATCTATCTTTTAACGCAATCATGCAAGCTTCTTTAATTGGTTTAACACCATTACCATGCTTTGTTGGATTGATTGTAAAGCTCGATGTACCAGGAGGATGCACGATTAGAGAGATAGCATCACGGATTTCAGCGCGAATGATAGCCCAATCGTTTGATTCCTCAAAATTCCCAATGCTAATTAAAGAAACTTCTTGAACAATCTTCATAGTGCCTACTCACTAGACTTTTGATACGCAAGAGTAGTGCAGTTTTTCTGATTTGCTCAGAGAGTTAAGCTTAGTTTCTACATTGCCCTACAAACAACTTAAAACAATATAGCTAAAAATTATACTAATAATAGGAGCAAAAACCGAAAGGCAAACAAAGATTAGAAGTGGCTTTAGTGATCGCTACTGGGGCTTTTGGTAGTGGTGCCGCTTCAGAAGTGTCGCTCATTTATACTGAATTTCTACAAACCCATACACATCCCCTTTGTTTTCAGTGTGCTAATGATTGGAAGGAAAATTCTTTACGGGTTGGGTGGGGTTGCGATCCCCATCCATACCTAGTCTGTGTCTCCAGTTCAATGACAATTTGATATAAATCTCCGGCTACTCCTATCGAAAGGCTGACGCCTGTGGGCGTCAGCCCAATTTCAGAAAATATCAGCCCAACTGATTCAAATAACAATCAACATCAACGCCTAACTTCTGCCCGAACTTTAACATTTGACGGCATCTAGTTAAATCCTCATTTTTGCCAATTTCCAAGTTGTACTGGGATGGAATTTGATTTTGCAGACAATTCCAATAAAGTTCTTGAGAGCGAGCTAAGGAGATACCGATATTTAGCTGATACGCTACATCTATCAATCTTTCCAACCGCAACAAATCTGCATCAAAGGTACCGTTAGCATCGTATAACAGTTGCCAAAGCAATCGCAAAATGATCTGCTCTAACATCTGCTTGCCTTGGAGATTATTTAACCGACAACGCAAATGTTTCGCCTCGTTTGCGATCGCCTCTAATTCCACTATGTAATTCATGCTCAATTGCAGTTCGGTTAGCTCTTGCTCTAGCGATCGCAATGTTGTCATACAGCGATAACCCAAGGCAATTTCTGCTGCTACCTGCAACTCTTGCGGTGCTTCTAGCCCATCCCGGTGGAACGCCATCAACACACCATAATTGTCTCGATATGTTTGTGTGTAAAGTTGATCTAAACGGGACAGAGTTTCCTGACTGAGCAGTTGCATCAGGCGGTAACGTTCCTCAGCAAAAAGATTTTCTAAGCCAAATGCTTGATCCCCAAATAACTGCATCATGACTGCAATCGTGCGAGCCGCGCTAGCTTGTTGCATTGACGCTAACAGTTTTTCTTTGAGTTGACTGTAAGCACGCCTTCCCTGGAACGGTTGAATGCAACAGTGAAAATCCCACCCACCTAAATGTAGAACTGCAAACACTAAATGTTCACTTTCCCAAGTAATTTCTGACACTAACTTTAAATGACCTATAGCCATTGTTAGTGATCCCAAGCGTTGTAGCTGGTAATCTTGCTCATGAAGATTGTAGCAATAGACGCGCTTTTGATAGAGGTGGTGTTTTGCAGCACTATTTTTCGTGGACGCTCCATTGCGGATTTCGGCTTTATGATTGTTAAACAATGAAGCGATCGCATAGTGGGCTGCAACTTGCTTGAAGGTAATCTGTGAAGTCATCACTAGTTGGCGATATACTTCGCCACCATGTTTGAACAGATCAACATTACTGGGGGCAAGAGTAAGGCGCTTGAGAAAACCTTTTTCTAATTGCACTCCTGCCACATCTCCTGCTAGCTCTAAAGCACGAGCTGCATAACGTAGAATCTGTGTTCCTTCTGGGCGTGAGATTTCTTCAAAAAACCAGCCGCAACTAGTGAACATCAGTAACGCGTGACGCTGCATTTCCAATAAACGTAAAGCATCTACTCGTTCTGCATCCGATAATTTGTGGTTTTGATGGCGACAGAGGAAACGGTGAACATTGGCAGGGGAGCGATCGCGAATTACTTCTATATATTCATCTCTTGCTTGCCAGGGATCGTTAAAAAACAGTTTGCCATGTTCTTCATATACTTCTATGAGTTGATCCCGCAGCCAATTTAAAGTATTTCTTAACGGACGACGCCATAGTTGATGCCACTCGCCGCCGCCACCGCAACCACAGTTATCTTGCCATCTATCAACACCGTGGGCGCAACTCCAAGCAGTAACTGGCTTTAATTCCACCTCCCAAGTGGGAGGATTTAAGCTGAGATAGTGGGCAAAGTTAGTGACTTCCCAGCCTTGACGGGGAAACTCTTCTATAAAAGCGTAAGCTAAAGTTTTTTCGGTTCCTCCCTTATGGTGTCCAAAGGTTTCTCCATCTGTCGCCACAGAAATTAATTGGGCGGGACGATGATCCCCACGTACTGCTGCACCAACCCGCCCCATTAAGTGATGGGAATTGAATAAGACGTCGCTAAATCCCATGTCGCGCGAGATCGGGCCATCATAGAAGAATATATCAATGTAAGGCAGAGATTCGGGATCGCTGGATGCGCACATCCCATCATTTTCCGCGTCTTCCTCTCTGGGAGACAAAGAAACTCCACTCAACGGTGAAGATGCTGTGCTGAGTGTAGGTTTGAGATAGCAACGATAAGGACGTGTGGGATCAATTTGACTACCACCAACTTCGTGCCATTCTGGATGAGGATTTTCATGGGTAGGTAGAAGACGGCAGCGCTGGGCTTGCGAAGGAGCTAGAACAATAAAGCGAATGCCTTCTTTGACTAAAGCTTCTAGAGTTGGGTAGTCTACAGCAGTTTCCGCCAACCACATTCCTTCGGGATCACGTCCAAATCGGGTTCGGAAGTCTGCTTTGCCCCAGCGAATCTGCGTGTATTTGTCACGCTCGTTAGCAAGAGGCATGATGATGTGGTTGTATACTTGCGCGATCGCATTGCCATGTCCATTCAAGCGATCGCAACTTTTGCGATCTGCCTCCAAGATTCGCTGATAAACTTCGACATCGTGGCGTTCTAGCCATGACATCAGTGTTGGCCCAATATTAAAGCTCAAATACTCGTAATTATTTACGATCCCCAGTACTTCTCCTCGGTCATTTAACACTCTAGCAAAGGCATTAGGGCGATAGCACTCGTAGTGAATTCGCTCATTCCAGTCATGAAAGGGTGCTGCTCCTCCTTGGCGCTCAATCGCATCCAAATAAGGATTTTCCCGTGGTGGCTGGTAAAAATGACCGTGGACAGTGACGTAAACACCCGTAGCCAGTTTCCTGTTTTCAGGCATTTTCGTGGGTTTAATATTTTCTTGCGATGTCAAATTTGTGCCAGCACTAGCTGGCAGTTCAGCAGCAGAAGTCATGTAGTGTTATCCAAAATCAAGAATACTTGCAGTTGTGCCGACAAAGAACGATCCATCTACCTTTTATAGCGGCATCCTACAAATGTTAGCTTAGATAAAATCTATAAGGACAGATGCAATTTGGAAAAAAAGCTATCTGAGTATTGGAGATAGTCTAGATTAACAAGCAGCCTTTTTCCCCGAAACTAGGCAGGAACAAGCCATTGAAAAAGTCCATAATTGAATGAGTTTTTCATTGGCAGTGCTACAAAATTTAATTGTCTTTTAATATATTAAGCATATTTGATGGTGTAACGTCTCCGGAAAATTAAAAACTTTTATAACAAAAAGTTACAAATGCTCAGTAAAAAGCAACCTAATTTTATAAACCTTGCTGTCAATACTGAAATAAGAAAAATTTTGAATGACTAAACCCCTATTTAAGAGTATTCTGGAGTCTGCAATCAGACTCACCTATTGAATTTTTGAAATTCTGCGTTAAGGTTGTCCATAGTTAACAGCCAACAGCTTTGGGCTTTTGGTTGTAGGTACATCTGTGACTGATACCCTCAAATTGAAATGGCAAATGTCAGGTAAAAATCTTCTCTTTTTAATTTTGTTACTGTTTATCCCCATTTCCTTGGCGGCTCACTTTTTAGAATGGGGAGATTTAATAGTTTTCATCACAGCTGGGTTAGCAATTCTACCCTTGGCAGCCTGGATGGGTACAGCCACAGAAGAAATAGCTGTAGTAGTTGGCCCTACACTAGGGGGATTCTTAAATGCTACCTTTGGTAATGCAACAGAATTAATTATTGCTCTCATTGCTTTAAAAGCTGGATATGTGAATGTAGTCAAAGCAAGTATTACCGGTTCGATTATAGGTAACTTACTACTAGTAATGGGACTATCGATGCTGTTGGGGGGACTGCGTTACAAAGAACAGACATTTCAGCCGATTGTGGCACGAATGAATGCTGCTGCAATGAATTTGGCTGTGGTTGCTATTTTGTTGCCAACAGCAATGGATTTTACTTCGCCAGGAATTGATGAAAAAACACTGCAAAATTTGTCCTTAGCAGTGGCTGTAGTATTAATTCTCGTCTATGCTTTGACTCTGCTGTTTTCTATGAAAACCCATTCTTATCTTTACGAAGTGGGAGTAGCAGAAACACAGGCTCTAGAAACTTCTCATGAAAAACCCAATGTTTTGTTATGGGTTGGGGTATTGTTAGTATGTACGCTTCTTGTGGCATTCGAGTCAGAATTACTCGTAGATTCTTTGGAAGTTGCCACCTCCCAACTCGGTTTGACAGCATTATTTACTGGGGTGATCCTTGTGCCGATCATTGGTAATGCTGCTGAACACACCACTGCCGTCACCGTAGCAATGAAAGATAAGATGGATCTTTCTCTTTCGGTTGCAGTGGGATCGAGTATGCAGATTGCCTTATTTGTCGCACCTGTGTTAGTGATTGCGGGGCGATTGCTCGGACAACCGATGGATTTGGATTTCAACCCCTTTGAATTAGTAGCTGTGGCTGTCTCGGTTTTGATTGCCAACACCATTAGTTCTGATGGCAAATCAAACTGGCTAGAAGGTACTTTATTGTTAGCTGCCTACACAGTTTTGGGATTTGCTTTTTACTTCCATCCAGTGGTTGATGGCATGGGATAGCAGAAATTAACTAGAAAGTGCTGTAGACGCCCTATGGGCGTCTTTGCGTATATAGAGTGTACTACTGCAAAGATTTTGACAGCCCCGACATCGTTGATGAACTTAATAACTTGAGTTGCAGGATGACATTGTGTCCGCTTAAAGACTTATCATTAAGGTTGACGCGGGGACACGGAGACAAAAAGACGCGGAGAAATTTTAATCGTAATTGATTAGCCGAACTTGATATGATACTAAGATTTGACAGTGGTTATGAGCCTGCCTTTAAATTTTAATGCTGCCGCTGGAGAGAACTTGCATTACACCACAACGAACCAGTAAACTTCTTGCAAAGGTTAGTCAGTTGCTTTCATTACAACTATCACTTTCTGAGGTTTTCAATGTCTATTACCGAAATCACTCCAAAGCTTTTAGCATCTAAAAAAGAAAAAGGACTTTCTTTTGCTGATTTAGAAAAGATTTTAGGACGTGATGAGGTATGGATTGCAGCTGTCATCTACCGTCAAGCAAGCGCTTCACCCGAAGAGGCAAAGTTACTAGTTGAAGCATTAGGGCTAGATGCAAGTTATATTGAGGAGTTGACTGAATATCCTATCAAAGGATTAGGCCCGGTTGTGCCAACCGATCCCCTCATCTATCGATTTTATGAAATTATGCAAGTATATGGAATGCCTTTGAAAGCGGTAATTCACGAAAAATTTGGCGATGGGATCATGAGTGCAATTGATTTTACTTTGGATGTAGAAAAAGAAGAAGATCCAAAAGGCGATCGCGTCAAAGTTATTATGTCTGGCAAATTTTTACCATACAAAAAGTGGTAAAGTTCTAAATTTACTTGTCACACTATAGTGATGGGATTATATGCCAGTTTTCCTACACGAGAAGCTACGAAGATTGCATTATTTGGCATTTGTCGAGGTTGCTTGTCGATGAGAGTACATTTGAAAATAAACTGATGAAGCTAGAAGTAATATGGCATGATTGGCAGTAGAGACGCTATGAAGCATCATGGCTACTTATCAAGAAATCCGCCGCCAAATTGAGAATTTGACACCAGACGAGCAACTCCGCCTGTTGGAGGAGTTAGCTGCGATCGTGCGTCGCCGTGTAACTTCAAAACCCAAACGAAGCATTATGGAACTGGAAGGATTAGGAAAGGAAATTTGGCAGGGCATTGATGCCCAAGAGTATGTCAATCAGGAACGAGCTTCATGGAATGGTTAATCCCCTTACAGGGACAAATAATTGGCTTGGATACCGCCCCACTTATCTACTTTGTTGAACAGAATTTGACATATTTGGAGATGGTTCGTGGCTTTTTTCAAGGTGTAAATCAAGGTGATTTTCAAATTGTTACATCTGTATTGACACTAACAGAGGTACTAGTACACCCACTGAGATTGGGGAATATCGAAGTAGCTCGGCAGTATCGTGATATTCTTTTCAACCAAGATAATCTAATCACTCTGCCTGTTTCTCCTGCAATAGCTGAACTCGCTGCCCAACTTAGAGCAACACAAAGCTTGCAAACTCCAGACGCAATCCAGATTGCGACAGCTATTCAGGGTGGTTGTGCATTCTTTTTAACCAATGATGCTCGTCTACCTGCTATTCCAAAAGTGGAGATATAAGTGCTAGATGAACTGAGTAATTAGCAGTGCGATCGCACATCGTTAGTAGTATGTAAATTAACTTCTGATACGCTAAATTTGCCATCATTTCAGGAATTGAAGCTTGCCCACACAAAAACAGTCATTCCTTTGTCAGTTACTTTCCAATCTGTATCAGTCTATTCAAGTTTTCAGCTTTTGACCATAGCGGAAAACGCTCTATATTCAGGCTGGTACGAATGATGAAATTGCAGTCATAATTGATCCAGATAGAAATTGGAACTTTGTTCTATGATTCAGGACTTAAACCAGATGACTAATACTGAGTTAAAGTGGTTTCTTTCAGAACATAGAAATGACGATGAAGCATTTCGGGCAGCATGCAAGTTTTGATGAGTCGTCGCGATCCCGCTACACAGCAACCTTATCCTTTCGATCTTGAGAATCCAGAGAATGAGGTAGAAACTCTGCTTAGAGAAAAACTTCATCACACTGAGTAAACAAGAGCAATGGAATGATAAACTAAACTGCGATCACCTCAATCCCTCTAGTTCAAAATATATAAATCATCTTTTTTTTCACATCCTTTATACACCTCGGCGAAGACTATATGTCAAAGAGTTTTGTAACCATGCAGCGAATCTAGGAAACGCAATGTTGATTAACATCAACTAAATGCCTATGTGCTTGGCAGACAGCGACAACACTCTCAACCATGAAGGTTGTATGACTTGCTTGAATTGGAAGATGTACAACCATCTAGGAAGTATACACAATTCCTCCAATACTCTATATATTCTTCGGCATGGACACAGTGAAGCTAACGAGCAAAGATTAATTGTCAGTGATATTAAGAATGGCATCACAAATTATGGCCTTTCAGCAAAAGGTATTCAAGAAATTAAAGATAGTATTTACCGATTAATTACAGCTACCCATACTGAAAGTGAATATATCATCTATAGCTCTCCTTTTCTGAGAACAGTTCAAACTTCATCGTTAGTTGCAGAAATTGTCTTAGCTAAAGAAATTTATTACGATAGTCGTTTGCGAGAACGTTTTTTTGGTGAATGGGAACTCACAGAAAACATTAATTACCAAAAAGTTTGGCTAGAAGACTACCAGAATCCGTGTCATAAAAAGTGGTGGGTTGAAAGCACCTATGAAGTTTTAGAACGTGCAACATCTGCGGTGAGAGAAATTGATAGTCTATACAAAGGGAAGCAAATTATTTTTGTCACCCACGGTGATGTGGCTCAAATTCTCATATGTGGATACTTAAATCAGAACCCTCAGAGTCACAGACAACTTAGTTCGATAGAAACCGGGGAGTTGAAAGTATTACACCAATCAATCAACAAGACAAAAAGTGAGTGTTAAATATTATTTTGACTTTTTTGATGAGAAATTACAGTGATCGCTTATATTAAACAATCCAGAGGCGGCAGCCCACAAACCTTCGTCAAAGCCTCGTTAACGAGAAATAGGTATTGCTATTATCAATTAGCGATCGCGGGTTGTATTGCTGCCTTAAAGGAAGATGGCTTGCCTGTGCTAGAGGAGAAATTTGAAACATTCCTGGTAGTCGTGTGAGTAAGCTGCCTAGTTTTTCAGGAACCTAAATCACTCGCCTAGTGTCAGGGTAATTGATGAGTGTTCCTAACACTTGTTGTTTATCTTTGCAAGCAATGTTATCAGTTTAATAATAGATTTCTTGGACGGTAGCTAAATGGCATCAAAGGATGAGCTGCAAAATACTTTAAAAGAAAAATACGGTATTAATAAGAATATTAGCCAGTCACTCGCAAAGGCAGAATGTGAAAGGTTGCTTGATGTTCTCAAGAATGAACCTAGTACAGTAAAGCTTATTGAATCTTTTGCTCAGAAAAATTCTAATTTAGGACGCAATAACGCACATTTCTCAAGGATGCATAGCCAGGCAGAGAAGAATTTAGAATCTTTAAAAAAAGAGCATCAGGATTTAGAGAAATCTATCAAAAATTTAGAAGAATCTAAAAAAGAACTAGAAAACAAGAAAAAAATACTAGAAAATAAAAGGATTAAACTGGAAGCTGACATCAAAAGCTTGTCATCCGAAAATAATTCTTTAGCTTCTAAAGTCCAAAATTTAACTTCTCAAAATGATGAATTAATTGATGCAAATGAGCAGCTTAAAAAAGATAATAAAGACTTGAAAAATATAGTCGATCAAATTAGGCTAAGACTGGCAAGAGATACGAAATTGCTCCTTCAATATGAAGAAAGTGAAATTAAAAAAGTGCTAATTAGATTGTTCAGTTGGACACTGGGTTAAGGAGCTAGAGCAATGGCAAGTAAAAAGTCTACAAAAAGAACTTTTAAAGGATTGAGTTATTGCGAGGTTCAAAGTGCTAACTCTAAGAATCGAAGCAAGCTGCATCAAGAAGACAGGCAGTGGTTAAAAGATAATGGTTACAGAAATGTTGGTTGGGATAATATTATTAATCTCTACCAGAAAGTTGAAGAGATTTCAGATAAATATAAATTTGAGGATTTAACTCTTGAAGAATTATTTATAGAAGCCGATCGCATTGGAAATAAATATCTTACTATTCAAGAAAGGGAAGAGTTTAACCAAAAGTTAGCTCAAGAAGTTAATGAGATTGCACAAGAGATAGATAAGCAATTTCCTGACACCGAAATTGAAGTTATTGACTTCAGTGACAAAATTAATAATAGCTCTCGCAAGAAACGCAATCAAAAGTCATATCGAACTGTTAAATTTTAATGGAAGAGCCTGTGAATCTAGAAGAAAAAGAGCTTAAGGAATTATTTAAGTTAGCAGACAAAATTGGTAAAAAGCGATATCACAAACTAACTCGTCAAGATTTTGAAGATTATCGAAAATTTGACAATTGGCGTTATATAAATGGTGATAGTGAGTGTGGAACAACCCAAGAAAGTAAAGACTGGGTAAGAGAAAATTCAGATTGGTTATGTCCAATCTGCGAGGAAAGATACTCTCAAAGAGATGGCAAAACAATAGATCATAAGTTACCCCGATCGCAATATCCTTGGTTATCAATGGAATTCAAGAACTTATGGGTTATTTGCCAAAGATGTAACAAAGAAAAAGGAGAAATGCATTGGTACGAATATGAGCACTATATGTTCATCCACCATCCAAAGCTTTATCTCAATGTGAGCAATGTACGTCCCATACAGTTACTAAAGTCTCTCAAAAACTAAAATCACAATAATCTCGATTCACTCTTGAAAGTTTGTGCTTCCTTTCCACCAAGTTTTATACAATAATCATCTGCTCTTGATGATCTTGATTAAAAAAGCTGGGGAATTATGGCGCGTCTGGCACTGCTAAGTGTATCTAATAAAACAGGATTAATTGACCTTGCCCGGAGGTTGGTAGAAGAATTTGACTTTGAAATTATCAGCAGTGGAGGCACTGCCCAAACTCTAAAAGATGCAGGATTACCAGTTACGAAAGTTGCCGATTACACAGGTTCTCCCGAAATATTAGGTGGGCGAGTCAAAACGCTGCATCCTCGCATTCACGGCGGTATTTTAGCGCGAAGGGATATACCGCAAGATATGGCAGATTTGGAAAACAACCAAATTCGTCCGCTTGATTTAGTGGTAGTGAATCTCTATCCTTTTGAAGCTACTATCACGAAAGAGGGTGTAACTTTAGCTGAGGCAATTGAACAAATTGATATTGGTGGCCCTGCTATGCTAAGAGCAGCATCGAAAAACTTTGCTCATCTCACAGTATTGTGCGATCCTGCTCAATATGGCGAATATTTAGAAGAATTAAGGCAACATGGCGGCGAAACTTCGCTGGCGTTTCGACAAAAGTGTGCGTTGAAAGGATTTTTGCATACTTCTAGTTACGATCAAGCGATCGCATCTTATTTGAGCGAGCAGTCAGCTTCAGAATCAACCCTACGGTCACAGTTTATTCTTTCTGGACAACAACTGCAATCTCTGCGTTATGGTGAAAACCCCCATCAAAGTGCAGCTTGGTATCAAAGTGGCACAACTGCAAGTGGATGGGCAGCCGCTACCAAACTCCAAGGCAAAGAACTTAGTTATAATAACTTAGTTGATTTAGAAGCAGCCCGTCGGATTATTGCAGAATTCACAGACAATCCCGCAGCAACAATTATCAAACACACTAATCCCTGCGGTACGGCACTAGGAAACACTATTGTAGAAGCTTATCAAAAAGCATTGAATGCCGATCCCGTTTCTGCTTTTGGTGGCATTGTTGCACTTAATTACCCCATCGATAGCGCTACTGCAACTGAATTAACCAAGACATTTTTAGAATGTGTAGTTGCCCCAGGATGCGAAGATGATGCCAAAGAAATTCTGACGGCTAAGTCAAAAGTGCGGGTGTTAATCCTACCAGATTTGAGTAGTGGTTCTAAAGATACCGTGAAGGTGATAGCAGGCGGTTTTCTCGTCCAAGCCTCAGATGACATTGTTGCCGATACTAGTAAATGGCGAGTCGTCACTGAACGTCAACCCACCCCAACCGAATTAGAAGAATTGTTATTTGCATGGAAAGTTTGCAAACACGTCAAATCGAACGCCATTGTTGTGAGTGGCGATCGCACAACCTTAGGTGTGGGCGCAGGGCAAATGAACCGTGTTGGTTCGGTGAAAATAGCACTCGAACAAGCCCAGGAAAAAGCCAAAGGAGCTTTTCTTGCCAGTGATGGATTTTTCCCCTTTGATGATTCTGTCAAAACTGCTGCTGCTGCCGGAATTACTGCAATTGTTCAACCAGGTGGAAGCTTAAGAGATCAAGATTCCATTCAAGCTGCAAACGAACTAGGTTTAGTCATGGTATTTACTGGCGTGCGTCACTTTTTGCATTAAATAGGGGGAGGAAGAGGACATGGAAAGTGGGAGAGCGAGGGAGAATTTTTCTTATCTCCTTGTCCCCGCGTCTTCTTCCCCTAGCCCCTACTTAGTACACTCCCGAAAGTGTCACTAATCTGTAAGTAGAGATTTAGAACCGATGCTACTCTTTGATTGTGTGAGGAGTAAGTTTGAAGTAAAAAGCGCTTGGAGTGGAAACACGGCAACACTCTTAAGCGCTTTTTAATTTTGAGGTTACATAGTTTACACAATCTTCATATTAAATACCTGTAATGGTCTTGAATCTTCATATTAGATACTTGTAATGCTCTTAAAGCAGTGATATTGTTTAGTTGTGTGTGAGGAGCAAGTGTAAATCAAAAAGCGCTAAGGGTGGAAACACGGTAACACTCCTCGGCGCTTTTTGCTTTTTCAGATTGATTTAAAGTTCAGACTTAACTTAAAAAGTACTTCGCTTTAACTATTTCTGATTACTTTTGCGAGCATCAGTTAATAATTAGCCCTTGCTTCAGTCCCTACTTATTTTCTCATCTGGCTTCTACATTAGTCTCCAAAACGAAACAGCAGTCCACGGTTTGAAATGTCTGGGCTGCTGTTTAATAGAGAGTTTAGCCAATACCAAATTGTTGAGTCCTAACTAAAAAATTCCTAACAAAAAAATGAATGTTAAGCCACACAATGCGAGAAGAGAAATAATAATTATGTTACCTACACTGTGGTCTGCTACCGTTGTATTGTGAGTATGTTCAGTCATGTTAATCGACCTTGGTTCATGTATAGTTTATGCATGCAATTATAAATACTTAAACTGAATATTTATGTTGTATAATAAAAAACTTGATTTAAATTTATCTATTTTTAAATTTGTAGTAATAGTCAAATAAGATAAATTAACTTTTGTTGCCATAGGCAGTAATTGAGAATTTATTCATGATTAATTGCAATTAAATCAACAAGAGTTAAAATTCGGAGTTCAGAGGCTACATTTGACAGTTCTAGATTTACTACTTTATATCTTTTGAGAGATGTGATTTTGTTTAAAGAATAAGATAACCTCTCTATGGGAAGATGTTAAAAGTGGGAAATTAAATACCCACTCTGGGGGAAGTCTCAAACCAGCACGACAAGATATTCACGGCATTATGCTCAAAGTATAGATAAGCTCTAATGAAAACATGGAGTTAGAACTTACTGAAAGGGAATTGGCCATTAATTTGAAAATAAACTTTCCAAATATTAATAGAAGGGAAAACTTATAGTAGCAATGGCAAAAATTAATTACACACTGCGCCAGAAACAAAATTGTGCTCAATTTCTTGTAATTGTATTCTTGCCCAATTAGGAGTACTTGAAATGAGCCAAAAGCAAGCAAATTCCCTAGAAGGCATATTTGCTAGTGGTGGACAGATGGGTACCCTAATGCGTTGCTTTGACTGGGCAAGCACTTTTGTTGGTTCTGTGGAAAACTGGCCGCCAAGCTTGCGCACATCTGTCAGTATTTTACTCAATTCCCATTATCCCATAGTTATTGCTTGGGGTTCTGAGTTTCTCCAGTTTTACAACGATGCTTACATACCCTTCCTTGCAGATAAACATCCCCATGCACTTGGGCAAACAATACCCCAAGCGTATCCTGAACTTTGGCTTGCAATTGCACCTGTGCTTCAAAAAGTCATAGAGACAGGGGAAGGGGCAACTTCAGAAAATATACAACTTTTTTTAAATCGCAATGGGTATCTGGAGGAAGCATATCTAAACTTCTCCTACAGTCCAATTCGTGATGAGAACGGCTTGGTAGCAGGTATTTTTATTAGCTGTAGCGAGAAAACCCAAACTGCGATCGCTCAACGTCGCTTGCAAACTATACGAAATTTGGCAGTCAAAGGCAGTAATGCCAACACAGTCAGGGATTCCTGCCGTTTACTCATGGAAAGCTTAGGTAGTAATTCTACTGATATACCTTTTGCCTTACTATATCTCGTAGAACCCAATAATCAAGCACGACTGATAGAAACAGTAGGTTTAGAAGCAAAAAAGATTGGGAATATAGAAGTAATAAATTTGACAGATAACTTAATATGGCGTTTTGCTGAAGTAGTCGAAACCGGACAGCCTACAACTATCGATAATCTGCCTAATCATTGGAATTTTGCACCACCCGGAACTTGGACGGCTCTTGCTTTACCAATAGCACAGCCTGGGCAAAACCAACTAATAGGAATTTTGGTAGTAGGAGTCAATAATAAACGTGTTTTAGCTCAAGATGATTGGGACTTTTTTGACTTAATCGCCACAGAAATCAAAAATGCGATCGCCAATGCTCGTGTTTATGAAGAAGAACAAAAACGCCTCGAAACCTCGACAAAAATAGAAACAGCAGCAAAACTTCGTCAACAAGCCACAGACTACGAGCAACAGTTACGACAACTAAGCGCAGCCACACGTGACAAACTTCACTCAATCCTCGAAAGTATTACAGATTCTTTTGTCGCATTAGATAAAGACTGGCGGATCGTATATATCAATCAAAAAGCTGCGAGGAAAAACGGACAAACGCCTGACGAGATTGTTGGCAAAAATCATTGGAAACATTGGCATTGGCTGGCTGGAACACAAGTAGAACAAGAATACCGTCGTGCTGTAACAGAGCAAGTATCAGTCCATTTTGAAGCTCCTTGTCAACCTCTCAATACTTGGTTGGAAATTCATGCCTATCCATCTGAAGATGGGTTAAATGTTTTTTTGCGTGATATCACTGAACGCAAGCGTATCGAAGTAAAGTTACGAGAAAGTGAAGAGCGATTGCGCTTGGCTGTGGAAGGGGCTGGCTTAATAATGTGGGATTGGGATCTTGTCTCTGGACAAACTGTATGCTCAGAAGGCAGTCAAGCCAAGCTTGGGCTGACTAATGATACCGAGATCACTTATGACGTTTTTCTTAATGCTGTGCATCCAGATGATCGCGAGCGAGTTGCTTGCTCAGTTCAAAATGCGATCGCAGGCGAGAATGACTACAACATTGAGTACCGAAGTCTCTGGGCGGATGGCACAGTTTATTGGTTTGTATCCAAGGCGCGCGTCTATCGCGATGAAAATGGTAAACCGATGCGGATGATAGGCATAGATTTGGATATTACTGCCCAAAAACAAGCACAGGAAGCTCTGCGCCAAAGTGAAGCTCATTTAGCAATGGCTCAAAAAGTTGCCCAAGTCGGTAGTTGGGAATTTGATCTAGCAAGCCAAAAAATTATTTGGTCAGAAACTACATTCCAGCACTGGGGATTCGAGCCAAGTCAAAGCGAACCGAGCTATGCCGAATTACTTGAAAGGGTTTATCCAGATGATCGAGAAATTTTGCAACAATTTGTGGAGCGATCAATCACACAAGGTATTCCTTATGGCTTTGATATGCGAATTTTACGCCCGGATGGTTCAATTCGATATCTCGATTCTCGCGGAGAGCCTGTATTTAACGAGCAGGGGCAAGTTATTAAACTGATTGGAACATCATTTGATATCAGCGATCGCAAGCACCTTGAAGAAGAATTACGTCGTCGAGAGCAGGAACTTGCTGATTTTATTGAAAATGCACCCATTGGCATACATTGTGTATCATCAGATGGAACCATTTTGTGGGCAAATCAAGCTGAATTGGACTTGCTTGGTTACTCTCCCCAAGAGTATATAGGGCAGCACATCGCCAAATTCTACGCCGATCAAAACGTGATAGAAGATATCCTCCAGAGGCTAACAGCAAAGGAAACTTTAATTGACTATGAAGCTAGCTTCAGATGCAAAGACGGCTCGATTAAATATGTTTTAATCAACTCTAATGTATTGTGGGAAGACGATCGCTTCATTTACAGTCGGTGCTTTAACAAGGATATTAGCGATCGCAAACAGGTAGAGGAAGCATTACGTCTTTCTGAGGCAAGATTTCGACTGGCAGTGGAAAATCTCCCAGAACTGTTCATGCTTTATGACGCTCAACGTCGTTTTCAGTTTGTCAACACCAAAGTACTACAACTAAGCGGGAGAACTCTAGAACAATTTATTGGGCATCGGGATGAAGATGTTTTTCCTGCTGAAGTTACCAATGCCTATTTACCCCTGTTGCTAAAAACTGTTAAAACCGGGCAATTGCAGACTGGAGAGTGTACCCTCACCTTCTTTGAATGCCAGAAATGCGAGCCAATCACTTTTATTGTAAAGTATGTACCCCTACTCAACAGCCAAGGAAAGATCCAGCAAATTCTCGCCCTGACTCATGACATCACACAGAGCAAACGTGCAGAAGAAGCGCTTCGGCAACGAGAACAAGAATTCCGAGCACTGGTTGAAAATGCTCCAGATATGATTTCTCGATTTGATCGCAACCTTTGTCTTCGATATGTCAATCCTCGTGTAGGGTTAGAGACGGGTATTCCAGTACCTGAGTGGATTGGTAAAACACTATCGGAACTCGGTTATTCCGAAGCGATCGTCAATCCTTGGCATCAAGCACTACAAGTAGTCTTTGAAACCAAACAGGAACTAATTTGCGATTCGGAGTTTCCCTCTGCTACGGGAATAAAATATTGGTCGAGTCGTCTTGTACCTGAATTTGCTGAGGATGGTTCTGTTGAAACTGTTCTTTGTGTTTGCCGAGATATTACCAATCGCAGACAAGCAGAATTAGAATTACAACAAGCAAAAGAAGCAGCAGAAGCAGCAAGTCGAATCAAGGATGAATTTCTGGCTATTCTCTCCCATGAATTGCGCTCTCCCCTAACACCAATACTTGCCTGGGCGCAAATTTTGCGATTAAAGAATTTTGATGCCACAACAACCGAATATGCTCTAGAAACAATTGAGCGGAACGCTAAGTTACAAACTCAGTTAGTTGACGATTTATTGGATGTATCTTGTATTATCCAGGGCAAAATGAGCTTGAATCTTAGAACGGTCAATTTAGTTTATGTGATTCAAGGCGCACTAGAAACAATTCGTTCCACAGCACAAGCCAAAGCAATTCAAATTCAAACCTTTTTGGACTATACTCCTCACCCCATGAAAGGAGACATTAGCCGTTTACAACAAATAGTTTGGAATTTGCTTTCTAATGCGGTAAAATTCACCCCAGAAGAAGGAACAATTACAGTCAAACTAGAGTATTTTGATTCTTACGCCCAAATTCAAGTTAGCGATACAGGTAAAGGCATCAATCCCGACTTTCTCCCTCATGTTTTTAAACGCTTCTCTCAAGAGAGCAACTCTACAAATAGAAAGTTTGGCGGACTGGGATTAGGATTATCTATAGTTCATTATTTGACAAAGCTACACGGTGGTTCAGTAAAAGCAGAAAGCCCTGGAGAAAATTTAGGGGCAACTTTTACAGTCTGCTTGCCATTTGTGCCAACTGAGTGCGAAGAAAACAGCGAAAAAGAGTCTACTAAAGAACAGATGAGTTTGAGCGGGGTACGCGTTTTAGTTGTAGATGATGAAGTAGATATGCGGGAATTGCTAGCTCGAATCTTAAAGGATGTAGGAGCTTCAGTTACTGTCACACCATCAGCAACTGAAGCGCTTGCAGCTTTGCAGCAACAACTACCTGATATTTTGCTTGCTGATATTGCTATGCCAAAGATAGATGGTTATATGTTAATGCATCAGGTGCGGGCTTTGCCATCACAACAAGCAAGACAAATACCTGCAATTGCCCTGACTGCTTACGCCGGAGAGTATAATCAGCAACAAGCGATCGCTGCCGGATTTCAGATGCATATTGCTAAACCTGTGGAGCCAAAGGTGTTGATTGAAGCGATTGTTAGTCTATTGAAGGAGATAGGGGACAGGGAATAGGGAACAGGGAAAGGCGTTACTGAATAAGGGGATGATTGAGGCTGACGCGGGGACGCAAAGACAACCAGACGCAGAGATTATACTTGATGCAAATTCCAAAATCATCCCGCAATTATGCAACGCCTAGAGAAAAAATTGATAACTGATACCTGATATCCAGTCAACGTATGCCTTTAGTTAGAGTACAAAGAGATAGAAATTAAGATAGGCCTAGAAAGGTAACGATATTAAGAGAAATGAGAATAAATATCTGCTTTTTGGTCAAAATTAAGCATAGATAAGCCAGAAATAATCAATATTCTGACTTCTATGCTTTGAGTCTGAGTTCTTTAATTGCGTTCATCTGCACTTCTTCCATTTCTGATCTCTTGCACCCTGCTCAAGAAGAGCCAGAGGCTCTAGTTATTATTACTAGGTTTAACCTGGTAACGAGAGTTTGTGGGCTGCCGCTTCCAGGCTGTCATGTAGTAGTGCAAGATGTGAAATTTGAGAAACGTTATAGATTAAGAACTTTGTCTTACCAAAACTCATCATTCTCTTCTCGTTCTAAGGTAAATTCAACATCAAAGCTCCAGTCTCTTTTGGTAGATTTCCATGTCTGAATTAATTCAAGCAGTCCTCAATAGTGAAGAAAAACTCGATTTACGTTCATTTTTGAGCGATTTACGCCATCAAGAAAAAAAATATTTGTTACGGAATGACATTCAAAATGTATATCGCGATTATTGCTCTCATTACCAAAAACCAGAGCAATTTTACACCTCATCGCATTTGGGTAAATTACTTTACTACACCCAGGAAATTATTCCAGATGAGTCTAGTTTCTGTTTGATTATCCGCCCCAAAATTGCTAGCCAAGAAGTTTATCGGCTCACGGAAGATTTGAGCGTAGAAGCAATGTCGGTGCAAGAACTTTTAGATTTACGCGATCGCTTGGTAAACAGATTTCATCCCAACGAAGGCGATTTGTTGGAGTTGGATTTTGGCCCATTTTACGACTACTCCCCAATGATTCGCGATCCGAAAAACATTGGTAAAGGAGTACAGTTTCTCAACCGTTACCTTTCTAGCAAACTCCTTCAAGATCCTAAACAATGGCTAGAAAGCTTGTTTGTGTTCTTAAGCCTACATCAATATAATGGTGTCCAGCTTTTAATCAACAATCGCATTAAATCTCAAAAGCAGCTTTCCGAGCAAGTCAAAAGTGCGATCGCTTTCGTGAGCAATCGTCCTAGTGATGAACCCTACGAAGAATTCCGCTTCCAATTGCAAACAATGGGGTTTGAACCTGGTTGGGGTAATACCGCCGCCCGCGTGCAAGAAACCCTAGAAATGCTCGATCAATTAATCGACTCTCCCGATCATCAAACCTTAGAAGCATTTATTTCCCGCATTCCGATCATTTTTAGAATCGTCTTGGTATCTCCCCACGGTTGGTTTGGGCAAGAAGGAGTTTTAGGACGTCCCGATACTGGCGGACAAGTTGTTTACCTGCTCGATCAGGCAAAAAGCTTAGAAAAGCAGCTCCAAGAAGACGCCATCCAAGCAGGTTTAGAAGGACTGAATGTTGAACCAAAGGTGATTATTCTCACCCGCTTGATCCCCAATAGTGATGGCACTCTCTGCAATCAACGTTTAGAAAAAGTCTACGGCACAGAAAATGCCTGGATTTTGCGCGTGCCACTGCGGGAATTCAATCCCAACATGACTCAAAATTGGATCTCGCGGTTTGAAATTTGGCCTTATTTAGAAACTTATGCCATTGATGCAGAAAAAGAACTAATGGCAGAATTTCAGGGTAGACCAGATTTAATTGTTGGTAACTATTCTGATGGGAATTTGGTGGCATTTTTGTTGTCACGTCGTTTGGGTGTAACGCAGTGCAACATTGCCCACGCTTTTGAAAAGACTAAATATTTGTTCAGTAACCTCTACTGGAATGATTTAGAGGATAAATATCACTTTTCATTACAGTTTACTGCTGATTTATTGGCAATGAATGCTGCTAATTTCATCATCAGCAGCACTTACCAAGAAATTGTTGGCACGCCGGATAGTGTAGGGCAGTACGAATCTTATAAATGCTTCACTATGCCGGATTTGTATCATGTCGTGAATGGGATTGAACTATTTAGTCCTAAGTTCAATGTTGTTCCACCAGGGGTGAACGAAAATTACTTCTTTCCCTACACGCGTACTCAAGAACGAGTCGAGAGCGATCGCCAACGCATTGAAGAAATGCTGTTCACATTAGAAGATCCGACTCAAGTATTTGGTAAGCTTGACGATCCCAACAAACGTCCTCTCTTCTCAATGGCGCGTCTTGATCGCATCAAAAATCTCACAGGTTTAGCTGAATGTTTCGGGCAAACTAAAGAATTACAAGAGCATTGCAACTTAATTTTAGTGGCAGGTAAATTACGCGTCGAAGAATCAGGAGATAATGAAGAACGCGAAGAAATAGTCAAACTCTACCGGACTATTGAAGAGTACAATCTTCAAGGCAAAATTCGCTGGTTGGGTGTACGTTTGTCGAAAATAGACTCTGGAGAAATTTACCGCGTCATTGCCGAGCATCAAGGTATTTTTGTACAACCTGCTTTGTTTGAAGCGTTTGGTTTGACTATTCTAGAGGCAATGATTTCCGGATTACCTACTTTTGCTACACAGTTTGGTGGGCCTTTAGAAATTATTCAGGATAGAATCAACGGATTTTACATAAATCCTACCAATTTAGGAGAAACAGGCGCAAAAATTCTAGATTTTGTTCAAAAATGCGAACAACAGCCAGATTACTGGTATGAAATTTCTAGGCGAGCTATTGACCGAGTTTATAGCACTTATACTTGGAAAATTCATACGAATAAGCTGCTATCCTTAGCAAGAATTTATGGCTTCTGGAACTTTACCTCTAAAGAAAATCGAGAGGATTTGTTGCGTTATATTGAGGCTTTGTTCTACTTAATTTATAAGCCAAGAGCGCAACAATTATTAGAGCAACACCAGTATCGGTAGTTAGTTATTCACATCTTGCAGCTCATAAAATGCCTGGAACTAGAAGTTCCAGGCTCATAGCCCAAGTCAGTTAAAACTAACTGAAAATCTTATTTAGTCTGCTTAAGCAGACTTTAGCTTTTAGCCCTCGAAATTTATTTCTTAGCAGACAAGAGCACAGATGTGAGATATAAACCTCTAATATCAATGTTTGCTCGTAGTGAGGACTTTAGTCCTCAAGCCAGGACTGAAGTCCTTACTACAAACTGTATTATTATGGGTGATTTGGCGGACATCATATGAAAGAAATACTTGTGTTGTTTTTCCTACTGCCCTCTACCTTTTACTTTGTTAACTGATTCCAGGTTCTTTGACCAACTATGCCATCTACGGCTAAATTTCGTCGATTTTGAAAAGCTTTGACAGCTGTTTCTGTCAACGCACCAAAAATTCCATCAACTTGAATAGCATAGCCATGAGATGCTAATAGCTTTTGCAGTGCTCTCACACCATTACCTGTGTTACCAAAATGCAAAGTTGGCAAATGTTTACTAGTAGAACTTGAAAGTCTTGCCACTTGAGTCTTTTCTCTGATTGGCTTATTTTTGAAGCGCTGCTGTGGTAGATCACTCGCCACAGTATATTTTTGCTGACGAGAGCGAGAACTTTTGCCAATCGTATCTTTGTTTACAGCTTTTAATTTCTTTACAGAATTAGAAAAACTCTGGGAATGCAACTTTTTTCTAACTCCATCTGTTGAATTGTGGGCGATCGCGATCGGCGCAACAGAAGTTATCCCATCTGCCAATATAAATTCAGGTGGCGTGATTTGAGTTGTGGGAACTATCTCTATTAAATGACTTTGTTTTGACTGTTTGACATCTTTGTCTAGCTGAGGTGGTGACTTTTCCGAGAAATTGGGCAAATAAGGTTGTCCTGTTGTTAATGCGCCCGTCATCAGCAGACCAATATTACTCATTAGTATTTCATTTTACTCAAACCCATGTTTTCTTTCACATAAAAAATAATTAGCATTCCGGAATGATAGATGTTTTTAGTTAAAATATATTTCATATCAATTTAATATCAAGCAATTCTAGACACAGACATCATCACTATAAATAAGTAAAATACACAAAAGATAAGCTAGAGTTCAATACAGCTTGCATAATGATAAATAAAGAAAGTTTGATCAGAGGAGAAAGTTTCTGTCTCTACAATTCATTGAGATTCCTCCAAGAACAGGGGAAGCACCTGAGGGATTAATCGTAACTTTGCATGGCTGGGGCGCAAATGCTGAAGATGTGGCGTCTTTTGCACCGTTTTTAAACTTACCTAATTACCAGTTTGTGTTTCCCAATGCACCTTATCCTTATCCTTATTCTCCTGGCGGTAGGGCTTGGTATGACTTGAGTATGGAAAATATGTATGAAGGATTATCACAAAGTCGCCAACTACTCATCGATTGGTTGCAATCTTTAGAAAGCATCACCAGTGTGCCTTTATCGCGGACGATTTTGAGTGGCTTTTCCCAAGGTGGTGCAATGACTTTGGATGTAGGCTCAAAGTTGCCTCTAGCTGGTTTAGTTGTCATGAGTGGATATCTACACCCCGGCGCGATCGCAGATGTAGAAACCCAAAATTTAACCGCTTTGCCTCCAGTTTTAATTATGCATGGCAAATATGATCAAGTTGTGCCTTTACAAGCAGCAGTAAGAGCAAGAGATACTCTAGAATTGTTAGGAACTAGAGTGCATTATCATGAATTTGACATAGGTCATGAAATTCGACCGGATATGCTGGAGTTAATACGGAATTTTGTGATTAATATTTAAAAAATCACCAGGATGCTCTTTTCGATATATCTACTAGGTTTGGTTAAAAAAGTTTTACAAATTCCGGTATAAATCCGGAAAAATTTTATGAAATTACCGTCCTCGAATGAGTAAGATATATTGGGTGGCTGCGTCGAGTGCGACGAAACCCACGCTGGATGCAAGTGCTGCTAACGGGAGAGGCGAGCAAAATGGAAACTCTAAGCATTTCTAAAACAGACATCGCTACCATGACTCCACAAGATGTAGAAGATTTAGCTACACGTTTGGAGCAAGATAATTACAGTAATGCTTTTGAAGGTTTGAATGATTGGCACCTATTGCGCGCGATCGCATTTCAGCGCCCAGAGCTAGTTGAACCTTATATCTACCTCTTAGATTTAGAGCCTTACGATGAAGCTTAAATAGAGCTAATGGCTGATAGTTAATGGCTAATAGGTAAAAGCAGAAGGCAGTAGACGCGGAGCGGCTTCCGTAGGTAGGCAGAAGAGAAGAAAGTTTTTTTCATCCCTTCTGGTACACGCAGTACATGATCGCTAATGATCAGAAAACAATTAGCTATTAGCTATTAGCAATAAAATTATGTTAACTCCACAACCAAGACGAGTTTTAATTGGTATCGGTGGCGGAATTGCTGCTTATAAAGTTTGCGAAGTGGTTTCTACACTGTTTAAAAATGGTGTAGAAGTGCGAATAATTCTTACTAATTCTGCACAGAAATTTATCACGCCCTTAACTCTCGCCACTTTATCTCGCCATCCTGCTTATACAGATGAAAATTTCTGGCAACCAATTTATTCTCGCCCTTTGCACATAGAATTGGGTGAATGGGCAGAAGTTTTTGCGATCGCGCCATTGACAGCTAATACGTTAGCCAAGTTAGCCTTTGGGATGGCTGATAATTTACTTACTAATACGGTGTTAGCTTCCACTTGCCCGGTATTGTTAGCACCAGCAATGAATACTGATATGTGGGAACAGCAAGTAGTGCAGCGAAATTGGCAGCAGTTAGCAACAAATAGCCGATTTCATAGTTTGCAAACAGCATCGGGATTATTGGCGTGTGATCGCGTTGGTGCTGGCAGGATGGTAGAACCGCTGGAAATTTTAGCTTACATCCAATCATTGCTGTATACCGCAGGTAAGCGAGATTTAGTAGATAAGCGAGTGTTAATCAGTGCTGGGGGAACACGAGAGCATTTTGATCCAGTCAGATTTATTGGTAATCCTTCTACGGGAAAAATGGGGTTAGCTTTAGCACAGGCAGCATTGCACCGAGGAGCAAAAGTAACGCTAGTACATGGCCCGGCAAGTTTGGATATACCATTGGAAGTAGAAGCAATTGCTGTTGTCAGTGCGAAGGAAATGCAAGAAGCAATGCTGCGAAAATTACATAGTTCTGATGTGATAATTATGTCGGCAGCTGTAGCAGATGTGCAGCCACGGGAGTATGCTCGCGAAAAATTACCAAAGCGATCGCTTCCAGAAGCTTTAGCTTTAGAATCGGTACCAGACATCATTACAGAATTAGCCAAGCACAAACAACCACATCAAACTTTAATTGGTTTTGCCGCACAGACGGGAGATATTGTTACCCCTGCGCTAGAAAAGTTACAGAGAAAAAATTTAGACGCAATTGTTGCAAATCCCGTAGATCAGCCGGATAGTGGTTTTGGCAGTGACAACAATCAAGCCGTATTTTTAGATCAACAAGGTCGTCAAGTCAAGATTCCACCTTGTAGCAAATTGCAGCTAGCTCACCATTTGTTTGATTTTGTTAGTGGTTAGTCATTTGTCATTTGTTAGTGGTTTTTTATTACTCCCCTCTGCCTTTCTTCCTCCTATCTTGACTACACGTAAAAAATCTAGGATAAAAAATTACGTACCACCCTCCAATGTACGATTACCTCTGAGAGGGAGAAGAACTAGAAGGCGAAATGCCAGCATACACTGACAAGCAAAAACCGTTAAAAAAACAACTAGGATGGTGTTTGGATCAGCGAGATCCGAAATTTATCCAATCTTTAATGCCGATTTGGGAATGGCTTTACCACCACTATTTTCGTGTCCAAACTAGTGGTTGGGAGCACATCCCATCTCACAAAAAAGTTTTATTCGTCGGTTCTCATAATGGTGGACTCGCTGCCCCTGATATGTTTATGATGATGTACGACTGGTTTCGACGCTATGGTGTGGAAAAACCAGTCTATGGTTTGATGCATCCGACAATGTGGCAAGTAGTACCCCCAGTAGCCGAAGCCGCTGCTAAGGTAGGGGCAGTTGTGGCGCATCCAAAAATGGCGATCGCTGCCTTACGTTCTGGAGCTACTGTACTTGTCTATCCAGGTGGGGCACAAGATGTTTTCCGTCCCCATTCTTTGCGAAACAAAATTTACTTTGCTAATCGTCACGGATTTATTAAGTTAGCACTACGAGAACAAGTGCCAATAGTACCGGTAATATCTACTGGTGCTCACGATACATTGATTGTGCTTGCTGAGTGTTATAAAATTGTCCAGCAACTCCATAACTGGGGAATGCCCTGGCTATTTGGAATTGATCCAGAAGTCTTCCCTATTTATTTGGGGTTACCCTGGGGATTAGCATTAGGCCCTTTGCCCAACATCCCTTTACCAACGTCTATTCATACACGCGTTTGTCCACCGATTGTATTTGAACGCTACGGTCGTCAAGCCGCGTCTGATCGCGAATATGTTCATGCCTGCTATGAGCTTGTCCGCAGCCAAATGCAGCAAGAGTTGGATAATTTGGTTAAGGTGAGCTAAACCAAAGCAAAAACGCAAAGATGCTTTGAAAAATGCTAAGTCTTTGCGCTTTGTTTCAAACTCATCTCAATTGAGGGTGTTGCTGAATTTAATGTATGAAACTAATTTTCGTAATGCCAAAACCTGTGTAGAGAGGGAATGTATCACATCTGGGCATCCGGATTCGTACTATGATTTAGCAACACCCAATTGAGTTTGCAAGGGAAATTGTTGATAAATATTTTTATTTAAAAGTACACGTAATTCCCCAGTATAAAATCAATATATCCTGAATGCACCCAGCTAGTCAAAGGATTAAAAATATTTTCCAAATTAGTTGTAAAAAAAATATGTATATATATAGTTATGAATATTAATTATGTCTTAAAACATAATTGGCACTCCCGAAGCGATCGCTGTATAGAGTGCCAATTAAATTACTCAACCCGCGATGTAGAAACGCTCTCAGTAGATTGGGGTGTGCTAGGCAACTCTAAACAGTAACCTGCACCATACACCGTTTTGATATAACGGGGATGACGAGGATCTGGTTCTAGCTTAGTTCGCAAGTGGCGAATATGAACTCGAATTGTCTCAATATCATCATCTGGGTCATAACCCCAGACTTCCCTAAGAATTTCACTCGGAGAGACGGTTTGTCCATGCCGTTGTAGTAAGCAGTGGAGTAGCTCAAATTCCAAGTGAGTCAGCTTTACTGTTTGAGCAAACCATATAGCTTCAAACCTTTCAGGAACCAGAGTTAATGGCCCGTAATTAAGGATTTCACTATGCTTGGCTGCTTGAGGAATCCTGTCAGTACGCCGCAACAGTGCTCTTACCCGTGCCAGCATCTCCTCCACTTCAAACGGCTTGGTGAGGTAGTCATCCGCGCCCGCGTTAAAGCCTTCTACCTTATCCTGAGTTTGACTCAGAGCGGTTAACATCAACACAGGTATTTCAGCAGTCCGTTCATCACGTCGCAAGCGCTGACAAATAGTAAATCCGTCTACTCTGGGCAACATCAGATCTAGCATGATTAGATCTGGCTGTAGTTGGAGAGCCAGGGCTTGACCTTTGATGCCATCTTCAGCTTGGCTGACATCATAACCAGCCATTTCCAAATTGACGGCAACTAACTCTGAAATCGCTGGGTCATCGTCTATGACTAGAATCCTCGGCATTATTAAAAATTTATTACTACTTATTAAGGATAAATAAGAACCTTTGGGGGATACAAAGATTGCTTTATTGATTATAAAAAATATTTTAAATTTCACATAAAACTTAAAATAAAGTATTGTAATGATGAAATTTAAATTAAATTCCCGATTTAATGTGTGATTGATACAAAATTCATCTCGTTCTGTGCAAAACAGTCTAACGATGATGACGAATTTTTAAGTAGGGTAAAATTACCAAAGGCATAATGAACACTTAATACACAGTACTTTTGGAATTTTTACTCTACTTGTATCTGATTTTGGATTCTCGGCGATCGCTGCTATTAAGTCAAGTATCCTCCTGCTACAGATTTAAAGAAAGCGATCGCGTAAAATGTAAATTTATATATTTAAGTGTTATATCAAACATACTCAGTCAGTGTTTGCAATGGCAAATTTTCGCTAGTATCCCAAAGCAATGAGCATCCACGAGCGCAATCGGCTCATTCGTTGTGGTAAATTTTGTCAGTTGAGTTGAACAGATGAAACCCAACATTTATAGTGTGTTGGGTTTCCGACATTAAACGCCACTCGCCACAAGCTAGAAAAACTTCTACAGTCAAATCATGCTTCAGACAGCACAGTTGCTCCTTCTTGCTGTCGTGCCTAAGTTTGCTTTGTAGGCAAATGATGTTGATCAATGCCCTTTTACCTCATTACTTCTGGCGATCACATCCACTTTTGCAAAACTGTACTTGTCAGATGTTGCCGCTCATCAATCAATGGCAGCGTGCATTCTCAGCTTTTTCATCAGTTCTTGAGTTAACTGAGAAAAAGCTTTTGATCCTGCTGATTGAGGTGCATTTAACACAGCCGGCACAAAGCTATCAACTGCCTTGGCAACATTTACATCTACTGGAATTTGTGTTTGACAAATTTTCTCTTGATCAAAATCTTGATGAACACGCTGCATTACTTGTTTGTAATATCTGCCAGTTAACAAATTGGCATTAGACATTGTAAAGACGATTCCCAGCATTTGGATATCAATTTTTGCTTCTTGCTCATGGCTATCTTTTAATTGAGCAATACGTCTTTCCAACAATTGAATTCCCACTACAGAAAGAGGTTCTGGTTTAGCAGGAAGTATATAAAAATTACTAGTTGCTAAAGCACTACGAGTCAGCAAATTATAGCCGGGAGCACAGTCTAGGATAATAAAATCATATTCTTGACGTACTGGTTCTATAATTTTAGCCAACAAGACTCTTTCAAAACGATTCCAAATGGTTTCAAAGTCCTTTTCTGCCAAATTAACTGCTTGTCTGTGCAGCATTTCTGAAATCACAAATTCATCGTATAAGTCAATATCTCCTGGCAATAAATCCAGCCCTTCGAGCTTACAAACTTGTGATTCAATTACTTCTGGAACTGTATGTTTAGGTTGAGGCTCCGGATTAATAATTTGATCTATTAGATACCTGAATGTCTTTCGTTGTTTGCGGCGTCTGGCAAAGTCTACAGGCGACATTAAACTGAGTGTGGCACTAATTTGAGTATCTAAATCTAGGACTAGCACCCGCTTGCCATGTTCTTTCGCTAAACAAGTGGCTAGATTGACGCTGAGAGTCGTTTTGCCGACACCACCCTTCATATTTGCAGTTGCAATTACATATCCCATTGCTTAATTCCTCTGATGACGCATCCCATCTAGGTAGCTTACACGTCCTGTTATCCTGCGAAAATTTTCGGTAAATTTAACATTTTTGACACTTAAAAATTTAGTGTCGTGGTAGTGCCTTGGTTAAGCAGTCAGATTATACCAGGCAAGGGATGTTTTTGTTCTCATAAAATGAAAACTCATAATTTACACTTTACAGATCTAGCCAGCAAATATTGAACATGACTGTACTTTAAGCAATATCTATATAAGTTGTCGAAAAAATATTTAGTCAGTATCATTTTTTTACTTTTTTAAAAGTAATTTATACTACACAAAATCGTTTTTATACAATAAAATATAATGTATTAAATAACACCTTAACTCAAGGCTTATCCTTACCTTTACTTAACTAAAATATAAGAGAATTTACTCTCTCTAGAATTTAATCGAGATAGGGAGTCCAAGAAAAACATTAAATAACCGAGAAGCATTCAGTTATCAGTACTTACTAATGGTTCCTATTTTTTAGAGGTAGAACGAGATTGTCTTTTAATCCTGAACTTTGCCGTAACGAAAGCGAAGTTGAAAGTAAACTTATCGTCCAATACTTGCTACCACAACTGGGTTATACTCCCGATACCTGGCATCAAGAGATTACATTTGGCAAGATTCGTTTAGATTTTTTAGCTTTTGCCGCGCAGGCTATTCCCTTTGTGTTGGATGTTAACTCACCTTTGAGTTTGGTAATGGAGGCAAAAAATCCCAAGCAGAATTTAAATAATCATGTTCATCGACTTAAGAATTATTTAATCAGCTTGAATGTAGAATATGGGTTGCTCACAAATGGTAAAGAAATTAGAATTTATCAAAAATCTCAAGATGATATTCAGCTAGTATTTCAGTGTGCTGGCAAAGAAGTAGACAACAGAATAGAAGCAATAAAAGCTTTAATTGGCAGAGATAGCTTAAAAGAGAAAAAATCCACAGACAATTCAGAGACTCAAACTACTGAGAATAATCAACCAAATACTCAAACAATTTCTCATCATAGTTCTGAAACCAAGAGGCAACATTCAATGAAAGTAATTGCTGTTTATCATAATAAAGGTGGCGTTGGTAAGACGACAACTGCGGTTAATCTTGCAGCAGCTTTAAGCAAAAAAGGTAAAAAAGTACTTTTAATAGATTTAGATGCTCAAGCTAATACTACCTTTGCTACTGGATTAATTAAATTTCAATTTGAAGAAGAAGATGATTTAAAAGACAAAAATGTTGTTCATTTATTAGAATCAAAAGATTTTAATTTTATTCCAGACATAGTTCGGCAATCACAATTCTTTAACGATCCAGAAATTGATATCATACCCTCACACATTACATTAATCGAGAAACAAGACATTCTAACTAGAATAGCAGCTATTAAAAACAGGCTTATTACCAAGCTAAAAAAAGTTGAAGATATATATGATATTATAATTATTGATACTCCTCCAGCCAGAGATTTATATGCTCAAGTGGCACTAATTACAGCTGATTATTTAATCATACCTTCAGATTTAAAACCATTTGCTAATCAAGGTCTACCTACAGTTAAATTATTTGTGAATGAAATCAATGAATATAAAGAATCTATAGGTAGACCTCCTATAAAGTTGCTTGGTGTTCTTGCTTCAAAAATTTCAACTAATTCTAGATTTTTACAATATACTTTTCCAAAACAAAGAGATGTAATATCAAAAAAATACAATTTACATCTGATAGAAACAGTAATCTATGATAGAACAGCTTTATCAGAGTGTTTAAACCAAACTATACAAATAGGTGATTTAGAATATCCAGATCCAAAATCTATATTCAAATTTGCAGAATTAAAATCTTCTGTCCAGACTTCAGCAGCAGAATTTGATATTTTAGCATTAGAAATAATTCAAAAAATAGGGATTTAATAATGATTAATTTTTCACTAGTAGATATTGATAATATTAAATCTGATGTACCTAGATCAGAATTTTCAGAGTCTGATTTAGAAAATCTTGCCAGTATAATTTTAGAAAGTGGAGGTATTGTTAGACCATTGATATTGAAAGAAACTGAAGCAGAGACTTATACCGTAATTGATGGTTATTTGGAATACTATGCCGCTGTTAAAGCAAGAGAAAAAAATCCTCGGAAAGGTGAAATGGTAAATGCCTTTGTAATTTCACCTAAAATTGAAGATTTAGTGTTGAAACAAACTGCAATTCTTAAGGAAGTAGAGTCTCTCAATCAGGCAGTACGACCATTACCAGAAACAACAAAATTAGAACCTCGATTAGCAAATATTGAACTACGCTTTGAACAACAGCTTAATCAATTCAAGTCGGAACTCCTACAAGAAAAACAAAGAGTAGACGACAAATTTAAGGAATTTGCTAACCTAATTCCAAAAAAGATTCAACCATTAGAAGTATTTAATAATTTAAATGTTTCTGAACTAGTATCAAGATTAATAAACGCTGGTTTTGCTAGTAAAACAGCAACTAGAATAGCTGAAAGTATTGAAAAAGAACGTAAAAAGAAAAAGTTTACCTCTTTAAGTGATGTAGTGATGAGAGTAAAAATAACGAGCGGCAAAAAGTTTGTTAAAGCTATAACTAGTGAGAAAATGATAGAGATAGTTGATAATTGGTCACTACTTTTATTTCGTTAGAAATTAAGTGCATTAATTTAGGGTCATATACCGTCTTCTTCCTCCACATCTTTTTGGAAAAAGTTAGGACAGTATTTGGGGGCTAAAATGAATGAAATGGAAGCCAAAATCATTGAAATCTTGAAACGAGGCACTCCGCTAAGAGCAATAGAACTTGCTAACCTCCTGAAGGTAGAAAAGCGATAAGTAAACCACTACCTCTATTCTTCATTGAAGCATCTGGTTATTCAAGATAATGATTACAGATGGTCATTAAAAACAAATAAAAAAGAGACGCGAAATTACCCTCCGGGAACGCCTGGGGCGTACGCGTCTCTACATCTAGATTTATACTGTGATTCAGCAACTCCGTCTAAAACGCTATATTTTTCGTTTACCTAATCCTACCTCTGCACCATCTTCGCTAACTCAAACGCCTTACCCCTTACCCCTGTTGGCAACAAAGATAGCCCTAACCCAGTCCACGCTTTCATCGGAGAAAAAGACTTACCTGCTAAAATAAACTCTCTTCCTTTGTGTGTTTCTCCCTTTTCAAGTAAGCGTAACCCCAACAGTAACCGCGTTTCTGCAAGCCGCTGTCGCCTAATACACTCCAATTTTTCAGACTCAAATTTATAACTATCCAAATACCGCAACTTATCAGTTAAATAAGCAATTGCTCGATCCAGTCCTTTTTGTTCTGAATGTACGCGGTATTCCATTAATAATTCTGGTAAATAATAACCATTTTTACCTGCCAAAGCTAGTCTTATAAATAAATCATTATCTTCACAATTTTGCCAATTAGAACGCATAAATCCTACTTCTTCAAGGCTGCTACGACGAAATAAAGTTGCACCTATTTGGAAACTTTGCTGAATAAATACAACTTCTAATAAGTTATTCACCACACCTTCTGGTAAATTAAATCTACCCCAACGTCGAGAATTTTCTTGAGTTTTCACATCATCTCGAACGTTATTAATATCTATAATCCAGTGATCGGTACTGACAAAATCAACGTTAGAATCGCACTCCATAACAACGGCAGTACGCTCAAGAAAATCTGGAGTTAACCTATCATCGTCATCAAATTTAATAAAATATTCACCTGTTGCCACCTTAAAGCCAGAGCGCATATTATTACTTTTACCAATATGTTGCGAATGACGAATATATCGAATGCGCTTGTCTGTATATTGCGATATAAGTTTAGGTGTGCCATCCTGTGATCTATCATCACAAATAATTATTTCAAAATCTTGATATGACTGTTGCAATACACTTTTAATAGCTTCAGAAAGTAGTTTAATTCGATTAAAGGTAGGAATGCAAACACTGATTTTTGGCATATCAATAACTTAAAAAAATGGTGTAAATATTAAAAAAACTGTTGAATATGCGATTATAAATATCTCAAATTATTACTAGATAGATAGTTACTGGCGTATATTGTAGCAACATGTCATTGTATATACATCATTGTACTTAATTATTATTATTCCCAAGTTATTGCGTTTATGAACATTTTGATGCTGTCTTCTACCTTTCCCTACCCGCCTACGCAGGGGGGAACGCAAGTGCGAACATTTAATTTACTTAAATACCTTAGTCAGCGCCATGCAATCACTCTTGTAACTCAACGGGAAGCTCATGTTACAAACACAGAAATCGCTGAGTTGCAAAATTGGGTAGATCGTCTAGTTATTTTTCAGCGCCCTCCAGACTTGGGAACTCGTAAGGGAATGCTCAAAAAACTCCAGCGCTTCAGTTTATTTTTGCAAGATGGGGTGCCGCCTAATGTCTTAAATCGTTACTCAGTCGAAATGCAAAACTGGATTGATAATTTTGTACAGACAGGAAAATGCGATGTAATTACTTGCGAACACAGCGTTAATGAAATTTACGTTAAACCTTATTTCCAAAAACAAGTACGGACATTAGTTAATGTGCATAGTTCTATCTACTGTACTTGTCGCAATCAACTAGAAACAGGCACTTCCACCAATCCTGTTAGGGATCAAGTTAATTTACCGCTTCTGCGACGCTACGAGCAAAACTACTGCTCGAAATTTTCGGCGATCGCCGTGACAACACAAGAGGACAAAATTCAACTGCAAGAATTCAATCCCCACAAGCAAATTACTGTTATTCCCAATGGGGTAGATTTAGAATCATTTCCCTATCGCAGCAAAGATCCGGGGGGACATCGCTTAATTTTTATCGGTGCAATGGATAACTTGGCAAATATTGATGCTGTGTGCTTTTTCTGCAATGAAGTTTTGCCAAAAATTCAAGCACGTTATCCAGATGCAAATTTCGAGATTGTGGGTTCTCGCCCAGCACCAGAAGTTTTAGCACTACAACAAAAACCAGGAGTGATCGTCACTGGTAAAGTTCCTTCCATAGCAGAGTATCTGCACAAAGCAACTGTTTGCGTTGTACCGATGCGAACAGGATTTGGGATTAAAAATAAAACTTTAGAGGCAATGGCAGCTGGTGTGCCAATAGTAGCAAGCGATCGCGGCTTAGAAGGATTAGCAGTAGATGGTGCAAATGTATTACTTACAGCCTTACGAGCGAATTATCCAACGGAGTATGTTAATGCCATTAACCACCTATTTACTAACGCACAGTTACGAGAAGAGTTATCTCGCAATGGCAGACAATTGATAGAAGCTGAGTTTACTTGGGATATTGCTGGCAAACGCTATGAACAATTGTGTTTACAGTAAATTTTCTACTTCGGGCATACAACTAGGAATATAACTGCTATTCACCCTAGTAACAAGCCAATACAAGCAATTCCGCATCTGTACTGACTTCTCTAGCAAATGGGTAGCGTAGGCTAGTCACCCCATAACAGAATCGCTCAAATTTGCTGTTGTAAGTGGGCGGCACTTGCATACTGGGCAGAAATTCCCAAATTGCCTATTTATTGCCGAGAGCTATAGTTGGTAGCTGTGAAGATTGATTTAAGCGATCGCAAGCAAAAAAGTATTAAAAAATTTTAAAATATAGGAAAATTTTCTTTGGTTTGTGGCTTTTGCTATCAAACAAATTTAGAAATCCAACATAAAATAAACTTTTTTGAAAATTTTATTTTTGGAGTTGTTTGCAACCGATCACGATTACAAATCACTTTATACCCCCGGCTCGATCCAGCCTCATGGCGTATTAATGGCACTGAGCGAGCCGGAACTGCAAATCCTGCAAGTTAGCAATAATACCCAAACCTATTTAGGTAGAAAGCCTCAGGATTTGTTAGCTCAACCTTTGAGCCTTCTGTTGGATACTACACAACTTGAAGCGATCAGACAGCTTTTGCTGGAAGATGTTGGTGGTGTCAATTACCTGAAATTGTTCATCCACACAGATGAAAATGAGCAATACTTTGACGGATTTATACATCGAACCCAAAATAGCATAATTCTGGAGTTAGAACCAACAAACTCTTCTGTAGCACTAGGTTTTGGGAATATCCATAACTTAGTCAGAGAGGCGATCACTAAACTTAAACGCACATCAAATCTGAAAGAATTTTTACAGCTAACGGCACAAAATATCAGAAAAATTACTACCTTTGGTCGAGTCATGGTCTATCAATTCGATCAGTATGGGGCAGGAGAAGTAATTGCCGAAGCTAAACAAGAGGAGCTATCACCGTATTTAGGACTCCACTATCCGGCAACAGACATTCCAGAACAGGCAAGGGAGTTATACAAACGCAGCTTAGTCAGGGTAGTTCCCAATTTAAAAGCTCAAGCGAGCGAGTTGGTTTCAATTGAGAATGACAAAAATCATACTTTTGGACTCGATTTAAGTTTATCTGTACTTAGAAGTGTTCATCCCTGTTGTGTTGAGTTTCATCAGAATATGGGTACGGCAGCGTTTGTGGTGATTTCACTCATCAAAGATGAAAAGCTTTGGGGATTAATTTCTTGTCATCATCAAACACCAAAACCGATCACTAGTGAGGTGCGGAGTGCTTGCGAATTTTTGGGACAGTTCATATCGTCAGAGTTAACCAATAAAGTAATTCAAGAACAGGTGGATTATCAAGCCAAGCTTGAATCACTGCGTTCTGAGGTAATAGAATCTATCTCCCAAGCAGACGAATTCATAGATGCACTAATTCAGCCTGAACCTCGTTTACTAGATCTGGTTGGTGCAAAAGGAGCAGCAATTTGCCTGGATGGTGAAATTACACTGGTTGGTTCTACACCTGAGGTGGATGATGTTTGGGAGTTGATTAATTGGGCAAACACCCAGGTTAGGGAAAACATATTTTACACAGATTCTCTGCCAAAGCTCTACCCAAAGGCTGAAAAATTCAAAGATACAGCTAGTGGCTTACTGCTACTGCAAATTTCTAAAGTCAAGCAGTATTATATTCTTTGGTTTCGTCCCGAAGTTTTGCGTACAGTAAACTGGGCAGGAAACCCAAACGAATCCATCAAACTTGAGGCAGATGGCAGTATAACCCTTTGTCCTCGTCAATCTTTTGAAAAGTGGCAGCAAACAGTTAGGTTCACTTCAGAACCTTGGAAATCATCTGAAATTGACAGTGCCTTCGCTTTAAGGAATGCAATCGTTGGTATTGTCCTCAAAAAAGCAGAAGAGTTAGCCAAGCTCAATCAAGATTTAGAGCGAAGCAATCAGGAACTAGCGTCCTTTGCCTATGCTTCTTCCCATGATCTCAAGGAACCATTACGAGGAATCTATAACTACTCAACAATCCTACTAGAAGACTACGCCTGTGTGCTAGATGAAGATGGAATTGAGTATGTGCAGACTGTTGTATCCTTATCAGTGCGGATGGAAGCTCTCATTAATACTTTGCTGCGGTTGTCGCAGTTAGGAAAAGCCGAACTACATTTGCAAGTGACTAACCTTACTCAGTTACTCAACGAAGTTATCAATGTTTTTGATGCTAGTCACCAGCAAGCTAATTTCGATATTCGTATTCCTCGACCTTTGCCAACAGTTCAATGTGATCCAGTTCTCGTCAGCGAAGTTTTTAGCAACTTGATCGGCAATGCATTTAAATACAATGATAGGGCAGAAAAATGGGTTGAGATTGGCTACGTTGATGGAGAGGACGCGGGGAGGTGGAGACACGGGGACACGGGGAATTTCTCAATCCAATCTCTTTGCGTCCTTGAAGTCGCCTCTTCTTCCCATGCCCCAATTACTTTCTATGTAAAAGATAACGGCATTGGCATTCAAAAACATCACCTAGAAACCATTTTCAAACTTTTCAAACGACTCCACTCCCAGGAAAAGTACGGTGGTGGCACCGGTGCGGGGCTTGCCATTACCAAGAAGATTATAGAGCGTCACGGTGGTCAAATCTGGGTTGAATCTATAGTAGGTCAAGGCTCAACATTTTACTTTACGCTGGAATAGTTTAATATACATAAAAAACCTTTTTACTTAACAAAATTTAAGACTGAAGACAACTAATGGCAACAAAACTTAAAGATTCACTGCTTGTTGTTGAGGACAGCCATGAGGATTTTAAGATGCTGCAACGCCTGATGCGGCGGATGGCTGTTCAAAACCCAATTTATCGTTGCAGTAGTGGAGATGAAGTTTTCGACTTCCTTTATCAAGAGGGGAATTATCAGAACCCTGATTTAGCACCACGACCTTCAGTAATTCTACTAGATCTAAATTTGCCAGGAATTGACGGTCGTAATGTTCTAGAGAGGTTAAAGCAAGATACTACTTTTAGGGAAATTCCCATTGTTGTCTTTACTACATCTGCTCATCCCAAAGATGTGGAATTCTGCTATGAAAAAGGCGCGAATGGCTATTTAATTAAACCAATGGATGCTCAAGAGCTTCGGAAGATTATTCAGGCATTTGTAGACTACTGGCTGGAAGTTAATACTCCTCCAGCGTAAAGGGGAGTGGAGACTAAATAAAAAGAACAAGGGGACAAGGAGAATCGTACTTAACGTTTTTGCCCTTGTGCTCCCTTGCTCCTGGTACTTCTTTCCTAGTCCCCAATACCAAGTACCCAGTACCGAGTAATAATATGAATTTAATTTGGTTTCTTTTGCGCTCATCTTGGCTAAATGTAGCGATCGCAGGAGTAGCAGGCTCAATCAGTGGTGTGTGCAGTGCTGCTTTGATTGCATCAATCAATACTGCTATTCGCGCCAGCAATCCTGAGTTGAGTCAACTTTTTCTGAGGTTTCTGGGGCTAGTAGTCGCTGCTCTTGCCACCAACTTAATCTCTCAGTTTCTGCTCTCAGGTTTATCTTACGAAGCAGTATATAAACTGCGCTTGCAACTGAGTAATTGGATTCTTGCTTGTCCTTTACGACATCTGGAAGAGCAAGGCTCGAATCGAATTCTTGCCACCTTAACCGAAGATACCAACGCGATCGCTGACACAATTGCTGTCGTTCCTTTCCTATGCATTGACTTCGCAATCGTTGTCAGTTGCCTGGTGTATCTTTGCTGGCTTTCTTGGAGTGTTTTTTTAGTAACTGCGGGATTGCTGGTAGGAGCAATGATTTGCATTCAGCTTTTAGTGGCAACAGCTTATGGATTGCTCGAACGTGCCCGTGAAGAGCAGGATCGTCTGTTTAAACACTTTCGTGCTATTACAGACGGAATCAAAGAGCTAAAATTGAATGTCCAACGCCGCCAAGCATTTGTGGCTGAGAACCTGCAAAGAACAGCAGCTGCATCGCGTCGCTACGATACTACAAGTATGAGAATTTTGGGTGTTTCTCTTGGCGTTAGTCAACTGCTGTTTTTTGTAATTGCTGGTTTTCTAGTTTTCGGATTGCCGAGGTTTACATCTGTTGACGTTACAGTTTTGTCAGCATATATCCTAGTCGTAACTTACTTAACCGATCCACTGCAAAGAATTTTACAAATACTACCGGGTTTAAGTCGTGGTAGTGTAGCGTTGCAGAAGATAGAAAAATTAGGCTTGGCGATCGCAAGCCGCTCTGAGGAGATTCTTGCTCAACCTACTACACTCAACTTCCGAAAACAAATTTGCCTTGTGGACGTTTGTTACACTTACCAGCAGGAATCAGGAGAAAATTTTACTCTCGGCCCTATCAACTTAATATTTCACCCTGGTGAACTCATCTTTATTATCGGCGGTAATGGCAGTGGAAAATCAACGCTTGCAAAGTTGATTACAGGCTTATATGTTCCACAAGCAGGAGAAATTTTATGGGATGAGCAGCCAGTAACGGATAAAAACAGGGAACAATATCGCCAATTGTTTTCTACTGTATTTTCCGACTTTTACCTGTTTGAGCAGCTTCTGGGCATTGCCCCGGATCTTCTAGATACAAAAGCTCAGAATTATCTTGAGCAGTTTCAGCTCAATCAAAAAGTCAAAATTGATGGCGATCGCTTTTCTACAATTGAATTATCGCAAGGTCAGAGAAAGCGATTAGCATTGCTGACAGCATATTTGGAAGATCGTCCAATTTATCTATTCGATGAATGGGCAGCCGATCAAGATCCATCCTTTCGGGAGAAATTCTACAATCACCTTCTTTTGGAACTGAAATGTCAGGGAAAAACAGTACTGACAATTACTCATGATGATCGCTACTTTCATTTAGCTGACCGAGTTATTAAACTAGATTACGGAAAATTAGTTTGAGAGTCTAAAGTTGCTGTGAGACTGCACGCATTAGTATAGCCTCAATAGGCTGAATTCCAACCTCAAGAATTTGCTGCCCAAAGCATGGAAACGTCGTACTGATTAAACATGGAATCAGCGCTCAAAATCACCATATCCTCTAGTTGAGCTTGTGCAATCAACATCCGATCAAAGGGATCTCGATGGTGTAAGGGTAGTGTAGCCGCTTGTAATGCATGGGGCGCTCTAATCTCTAGCGATGTCTTCCGGTAAGGGAGCGTTAAAGTCTTCTGGTACTGTGAACCGCCCTCGATCTTGCCCTAAACTATTTCGTCGATTTGATGAGGAGCGAAACGGAACTAACTTTGCGATTGGAATACCTTGGTTTGAAATAATGATTTCTTCTCCAAGTTCAACGCGCGACAAAAGTCGCGAGAAATTCGTTTTAGCCTGATGGATGTTTACGGTTTCCATAATAAAACTAAGTCTGTAAACTAAGTTTGTTTTAATTATAGTTGCAATATAGAAGCAAGTTTATGAGCGATCGCCTTTGCAACTGTGAGTTATTAGTGGAGGCGTAGTTTTGAGGCGATCGATGGAGCGATCGGCTATGCTTGAAAGTGCAACAACACATAGTTAGTGCGGAGTTGTCTGTATGCCCCAAGCTCTCAAGGCAATTTACCGAAACGGCACATTTATTTTACAATCAGCTTGCAACTTACCAGAAGGGGCTGAGGTTGAGCTATTCATTCAAAGCCCTCAAGTTGTATCACCTTCAATCACCGATCCTGAAACTAAACAGCGTTTTCTTAAAGCACTAGTTGAAAGGATGCAGCAAAACCCCATTCCCCTGAATGCTCCTTATTTCACGCGGGATATGCTGCATGAACGCTGTTGATACCAACATCTTGATTTACGGCATAACAACCTTATTGCGGCGGGCGATCGCTCTACAGTTAAACTATGAATAAAACTAAAGCGATCGAGGTTTAACAAATGAGAGTTAGATCTGCTAATCCTGATGACGTGTCGCTGATTTTTTCGTTGATCAAGAAGAAAGCAGACTTTGATCGCAAGATTGGTGCTTTTTCTGGCGAGTTGGGGGTATCTGAGGAAAAAATACGCAAAACTCTTTTTGGAGCAGTTCCTTTTTCTTACGTATTGTTTGCAGAGATGTCAGGGCGTGAAGTTGGATTTGCTTTGTATGGATTTAGGTACTCATCATTCGCAGGGCAACCGAGCCTTTGGCTGGATGACTTATATGTGGATGAACAGATGAGAAGCCAGGGAGCCGGAGCAGCATTAATGAGTCATCTTGCTGAAGTTGCCAAGGAAAATGACTGTACCCATCTAGCGTGGAATGCTGATGCTCGCAACCTTCGCGGATTGAGTTTTTATCATCGCTTGGGCGCAAAGATTACAGAACAAAAAGGTAATCGATGTTTTTTGATGTGGATACCTCAGGTGAGATAGGAAATTTTATATTTTATTTAGATTTTCTTCCAAATGTTGCCATTTATGACAATCTAAGAAAAAGAGCTTTCAATCTCTCTCTTAAACTTCTATGCCAGATGCCTGGACGATACTCATTATTGATGATAGTGCAGCGGATCGGAAGATCTATCGTCGATATCTTTTGAAAGACGCTCAACAGTCTTATCAAATTTTAGAGGCAGACTGTGGAGAGGATGGACTTGTTTTATGTCAAAAAACGCGATGCAATTTGATTCTGCTGGATTTTTGTCTGCCTGATATGAGCGGGCTAGAATTTCTCGATCGCCTCAAGCAGCAAGGACTAGAGATTTTCATCCCTGTGATTATGCTTACAGGGCGCGGCGATGAAGAGATCGCTGTGCAAGCGATGAAAAAAGGAGTTCAAGATTATTTAGTCAAGCAAAACTTGACACAAGATGTACTGCAACTTGCTGTTCGCAACACGATCAAGCAATCGTACTTGCAAGCGCAATTGCAAAAAACTCAGGAGCGGCAGCGCTTGATTGCTATGACTGCTCTGAGAATTCGTCAGTCTCTCGATTTAGAGCAAATTTTACATACAGCTGTAACAGAGGTACAGCAACTTTTGAAGTGCGATCGCGTAATGGTATATCAGTTCTTGCCAGATCAAAGTATTGAGATGATCGCCTGCTCAAGTCAGCCACTAATGGCAGCAGATGTTAAAAATATCGAAAATACTTACTTTGAAGTTGAGCGATCATGGGATGATTTAGCCGTCAATGCTAGCAAGCCTCATTCTCAATCATCTAAAAATTGCCATCAGATGGAATCGGACTCAACAATTTGTTGCATCTGTCAATATGCAATCATCAAAATGAATGAGGTGAGCTGGAATCATGACTGTTCCAACCTGCTAGAACCATCAAATAGTAGAGCAAATCAGGTAGTTCCCATCACTCTAAGTAACAACGAACAGCTAAAATGCAAACCTTGGGGCTTTTTAATGGCTTGCCAATGTTCTGGCAACCAACATTGGCAAAGCGATGAATTAGAGATTCTCCATCAAGTATCAGTGCAATTGGCGATCGCGATCCAGCAGGCGGAATTACTTGCCAAAACTCAAGCAGCTCTTGTCAAAGAAAAGCAACTCAATACATTTAAGTCCCAAATTATCACCACCATTTCCCACGAATATCGAACGCCGTTAGCTTCTATCTTGGCTTCGGCATCAACACTTAAGCACAATAAAGATAAACTAGACGAATTTAAACAACAACGATTCTTAGAAATTATCGAGCAAAAAACACGTCATCTGTCCAAACTAGTAGATGATATGCTCGTCATCGACCAATTAGAATTGGACAAAGCCAAATTTCAGCCAATTTTGCTAGATTTACGGCAACTTTTCTCTGACTTATTAGAAGAACAACGTCAAACAGCAAGCGATCGCCACGAATTGATTTTTAGAAATACAGGCAATCATCAAGGTTTCTGGGGCGATCGAGGACTTTTACGGCTAATTTTTTCTAACTTAATATCTAACGCAATTAAATACTCACCGCAAGGAGGCAACGTAGAATTCCATCTCATTAACAAAAACTCACAAGTGATTTTTTACGTCCAAGACGAGGGAATTGGCATACCCATACAAGATTTGGCAAATTTGTTTCAATCTTTTAGCCGGGGAAGCAATGTTGACACTATTCCTGGAACTGGTTTAGGGTTAGCTATTACTAAAGCTTGTGTAGAGCTACATGGCGGCAGTATCACGTTAGAAAGTCAAATCGGGCAAGGAACCAAAGTTATAGTTAGCCTACCAAACCAACTTAGTAAAAATATTGCGGCATTAGACGATAGAAGTTGCTCGTGACACTCCTCTAGTGAGTAAATCGGCTATCCACTCCGAATCTAATACATCTATAATTTACGTCTTAGGCACATTTTGCATATGCTTGCCATTCACTACCAACACTTTGGAGTTCGCTTCTAAGATTTTATACACAGGTTTCCACTATTTGCCCATGTCTAGCTTTCATACTGATTTGCATTATTAAACACCTCAACTTTATTTCCAGCCTAAGATTATAGTGATTGCATTTCTAACTTACTTATATTATTTATTACGTTAAATTTTAAATGAAGAATAAAACCGCTCTAGGTATGATGAACACCAAGAAGAGCTAGAGAGGTATTTTGCATAAGTCCTGTTTAAAAACAGGCGAATATAGGTATGAGTAAGATTTTTCATCCATCCGGACGTGAAAAGGTCTGAAACATTGTTAATTATTTTACTTGTATTAAAATTATTTAAGTATTAACACTAAATTATATTTCGCATAGAACAATAGTATTGCAGGAATAAAAGTAACAAATTTAACTATGTGTTCTAGCCAAAGCAATTATTTTGCACGAAATTAACTTTCAGAAATTTTCAGGTTAGTTGCTGTAGGAAAAGATGTAACTACACAAAATCTATTTTTAGAAATTTTCAGATTAACCGCTGAGGAGAAAGCGTGAAATGAAATTACAAGATTTTCTTGGGACGGATACTAAATATGGCTTGGAAGCGATCGCTGATGATGTAGAGTTAGCTCGTCAGATTCAGGTGATATTAATAGGTTTAAGTTTACTTGAACCTCCAGCCGATGGCAAATTTGGGCCAATTTCTGTTGCCGCACTCAAAAAATTTCAATCACTGACAAATACCACAGAAACAGACTTTCTTGGAGCAGCCACAACCAAGAAACTAATTGAAACTAAAAGGGAGGATCTTCCTCAACCTCCCTTAAAGCTAGGTAACGATCTTGCCAGCAGGATTGTGAAATATATGCAGGCAATGAATTATCAAGTTTTCACTGGACTAAAAGAATACAACATTGTTTATGTAGAGGGAATGAACGCAGATGGAAGCCTCAATAATGACAATAGAAATGAATTTAACGACCGACGGATTGTAATTGAAATAGTTGATGGTGTACCCAAAATCGTAGATCATTGGCAAGCCACCACAGAACCAGGCGCTCATTACACATACAATCCAATGAATCCGGCTGGTGCTGCCAGAATTCAATTTGGACAATACAAAGCTTGGGCAGTTGGATATCATGGCAGTGCAGAGCGTCACGAAGCCCTAGTACAGGTAATGCCAATTACCGTTTGCCGCGATTTCAACAAAGACTTTAAACGAAATAGCGATAAACTTGATACTGGTCTTTTTGCAATTAACCAGCACTGGGGCTACGATTTTCCAACCAACAACATCAAGAATGCTAGTGCAGGTTGTTTAGTAGGACGTATGCGCCAAGGACATCGAGAGTTTATGGGAATGATCAAACAAGACCGACGCTACGTAGCTAACAATAACTATGTTTTCTATACTACTGTTATTCCTGGAGATGATTTAGTGAAAAAGTTTCCAGCTACAGCCCGTTAAGTAACTTTATTTAAATTATTACTAATTCATAATTCGTAATTCACAATTCTTTAGATTGAATTACGAATTAAAGTCTTATTAAACAGATGAAACCGATTCTGGGATCGATACTTCTAACTTCAAGCAGTTTCCACCATTTACCTGCAACTGATACTCCACCTTGTCCATCAGACGATGCATAATCAACCAACCATAACCACCTTCTTGTTTATCTGTCGGATCGGGAGCTAAATAATCAGATAAATCGAAACCTTCACCACGATCCCAAATTTCTACAGCAATATCGCGATCCTTGAGTTCCAAACGAATTAAAACTGGTAAACAGGGCTGATCTCTATGGGCATGACGTACCACATTAGAATAGGCTTCTACTAAAGCTAACCTTAATCGACTCGATTGCCTCGGCCAATCAATAGATTCTTTGAGTTTAACTTCCAAGCATCCTAACAACCAGTTTTCTACGATGCTTAGAAACTTTAAGTCACTTGGTACATTCAGCTCACTTTTCATTACTTATAAAACCTCTAGTGAGAGTATAGTTTGATCGTCTTCTTGAACGTGGTTGTCAGCTTGGATGCGAGCTAGTAAACTGTTGAGAGAAAGTGGTTGGGTTTCCTGTTGCAAAAGTTGCCAAAGTCCATCTAAATTCAGCATTGAACGTTGAGTTGATTTGACACCATTGTTCAATTGTTCTGATGAATTTATATTTTTGAAAACAGTTGCTTCAGTAATACCATCACTAGTTAGTAATAGAGTTTCTCCAGAAGTGAGAAACAATTGCCCGAAGGCTGCTTGCCACTTAGGTAAAATCCCCAAAGGAATACCACGAATCTTGAGGTAATTAGGGTTTTGGGTTAAGGTTTTGCGAGACCATAGTAGAGGATATATATGCCCAGCATTTGCATAAACTAATTCTCCAGTGGCAGGAGTATATCGAGCTAGGAAGAGGGTAATAAAATAATTGTTACTAATTAAATCTTCAGCTAGGGCATGGTTGAGATTTTCCATCACTGCATTTGGCATCGCTGGCGTTTGTTGAGATAATTCACGGCGCAATACCGAAATTACACTCGCCATAAACAAAGCAGCTGGCACACCTTTACCAGAAACATCACCCACTGCTATCCACAAATCGCCTTGGGGATGAACAAATACTTCAAAAAAATCTCCTCCTACTTCACGAGCGGGATAACAACAGGCTTGTACCTTTGCACCTTGAATCTCAGGTAAGCTTTGATGCAGTAGGTTGTTTTGAATTTGGCGAGCAACCTCCAATTCTGCCCGAATCTGTTCTTGCTTTTCCTGAAGGCTCTGGTAGAGTTTTGCTTGAGATAGAGCTAAAGCTGCTTGTTCGGCAACTCTTGCTACAAGCTCAATATCTTCATCTTGCCAAGGGCGATCGCGTTCCCACTCAAATAGAGCAATAACTGCAAGTAGGTGTTGCTGGTAAGTAAGTGGTACGGCTAGCTGATAACAAAGTCCATGTTCATGAGTGCATTGATTGTGTTGGTAATGATGGCTTTCTAGAACTTGTTCAATTAAATTATTAGGAGCGAGCGAAAAGTTACATAAAGGAGTTTTAGAACTAAGATAAGAAAACTCCGCAGATGTCAGACAATTATTTTCTATTGGTCTAAGTAAACAATAACTAGTTTCAAAAGTTTGACCGATGATGGTAACAATCTTTTGCAGCATACTAGAGTAGTCTAATGACTCTTGAATTGCTGTTGTCACTGCATTAAATAAAGATTCTCGCCGCAAAGCACGACTTAACTCTTGAGTGCGTTTTTTGACTACGCGATATGTATCTACTGCTTGCTGAACAATTATCCGTAACTGATCAGGTTTCCAAGGTTTGGTGATATATTTGAAAACTTGACCGGAGTTAATCGCATCTACCAAATCTTCAACATCGGTAAATCCCGTTAGTAAAATGCGAATCGTATCAGGAAATCGCTCCACTGTCAGCCTCAGAAACTCCGTACCATTCATGTTTGGCATTCTTTGGTCAGAGATAATTATGGCCATTTCGCCTTCTTGATTTAAAATCTCAAAAGCACTCAGAGCATTACTTGCTTTATATACTTGAAAATCTCGTCTAAAGGTGCGGTAGAGCAACTCTAAATTATCCGGCTCGTCATCTACCACCATAAGTTTAAGTTTTGCTACATCTGTCTCGGTCATAGGTGGCTTTAATTTCCGGATATTTAGATCGCAAATTTGTGTAATTTAAATTACATTTGACCATCAATAAACAACTAGATAGATCTAATTCAAAATAACCGATTCTTTTTTAACACATATTTTGCTTGTAGTGATAAATTTACGTATATTTTCCTCAACAGCAACCACACCATAAAATCCAGTCTATCCAACTAATCCAGAGCGCAATGCCCGGACTGCCGCCTGGGTACGGTCATCGGCACAGAGCTTGTTTAAAATATTACGAACATGAGTTTTGACTGTACCAACTGTGATATAAAGCCTTTCCGCAATGACAGCGTTGCTGCAACCTTCAACAATCAATTGCAATACTTCTAATTCCCTCTCTGTTAAGGTATAGGGATCGATCATCTCTTCATTATTTTCTACTGCTTCCGAAGTTGGAACAGTCGTTGTGGTTTTAGAATCTGTTGCTAATACTTCTGGCTTGTGTTGATTTTGTCGAGCCTGTTGCAAAACAATGCGAGCGATCGCTGGATCGATCCAGGCATTACCGTTGTAAGTTACACGCACAGCTTCCAGTAAATTATCAAATTTGATATCCTTCATGCAGTAAGAATCTGCACCCGCGGCAAAAGCTGCTAGTACTGCCTCTTTATTATCTCTTAGTGTCAAAATCAAAACCTTCGTCAGTGATTCTTCTCCTGTCAGAAAAGATTTGACCTCTCGTGTCAGTTCTATACCATCTTTGTCTGGTAAACCAATATCTATAATTGCAATGTCAGGTTGTACCATTTTTAACAGCCTAAGTCCATCAGCAGCGTTGGCAGCTTCTCCTACAACTTCAATTTCTTCTTTTTGCTGTAGTGCTGTTCTAATACCTACACGAGTGAGGTCATGGTCTTCAATTAGTGCCACACGAATTTTGCTCATTGTTTATTTCTGCCCGTCGTACTCTTCACTGTAAAATTGAGTTTACTAAAAAGTTTTAGGATGTGTAGTTTAAAGATATTGGGTTCTTTGTAAAAAAGATATAGGGGTGTTTGAGAGACAACATCATTTTTGACCTTGTTGTCAGTGATAGAGATCACTGTCTGAGTATGATTTTTTATCTATAACAATGCCCCATATCAATACATTTATTCTGGGTTTTTATGAAATTAATGAACTCACAATGCAAAATAACATAAGCTCTATCCAATATACTGCTGGGCAGGGGATAGTAAATAGATCCTGCTTTCTATATAATTTGACGCTTTATGTCCTCTACCCTTTTTGAATACTTTATATTTTAGTCTGAATATGTTTACTAAATCTTTGTATTATTTTTAACTAATATATTTGTTTTACTACTTCAGTATACTGAAGTAATAATCTACTTAAAATCTATGTTAAATCTAGACAGCTTATAGATTTATGCATTTTTATAGAGTATTTTTTTATGCTAAAATTTAAACAAATAAGATTGTTTAAAAAAATTTGTTAAACTATCGTTCAATAAACTTTATGGTGTGAGGCTACTAAAGAATAGACTATGTCTAAACCGCCTAAAGTATTTTCAGTGTTAGGGCTACCAGTTCATGTCATGACTGATTATCCAGGCTGGCTGCTAGAACGCCTGCAAAAAGGAATGGGAACTCATGTAGTAACCTTGAATGCAGAAATGACTATGCAGGCAGAGCAAAATCCATCCTTAGCTCAAGCAATTAAAAGTGCGGAGCTAGTAATTCCAGATGGAGCAGGGGTAGTTCTATTTTTGCAGTGGCTGCGGCGGCAACAAGTGCAACGCACTCCAGGAATTGAACTAGCAGAAACGCTACTGCGAGAAATTGGAAAGCAAAGAACAGATGCAAAAGTATTTTTCTATGGCGGAGCGCCTGGGGTAGCTGCCAAGGCAGCAGAGTATTGGCTGGCTCAAATCCCTAGTTTAGTCGTAGCAGGAACTCATTCGGGTTTCCATTCCCCAGCAGAAGTAGAACAATTGCGACAAACTCTTGCCCAAATTCAACCACAAGTGATTTTTGTAGGCTTGGGCGTGCCGCGTCAAGAATTATGGATCGCCCAGAACCGTCATTTGTGTCCCCAGGCAATTTGGGTAGGAGTTGGTGGTAGTTTCGATATTTGGTCTGGTACAAAAAATCGTGCTCCAGCTTGGTTGGGGAATAATCACTTGGAATGGTTGTATCGGCTGTATAAAGAGCCTTGGCGTTGGCGGCGAATGTTGGCTTTACCCAAGTTCGCACTAAAATCTTTAGTTTATGGTTTGACAGCAAAAGAAGTGATCAGCTAGTAACTAGCCTGAAAACTTTAAAACCGATTAATCTTTGAGGTGCGTTAAGGTGTACTTAACGCACCATTTTGCTTTCTATCATCTCTTTCTTTACCTTTTATAAGTAACTACGCATAAACAACTTAGCCATTTCTCAATACGGTGAAATCGCTGTATTCATTTGCTGTTCTCTGTTCCCTTGCCTAACCCAATAATTTATTTGGCACGGCTACTTACATAAAATCTACGAGTAATCATAAATCTGACATTGATGAAGATACCCACCGCTAAATTTTGTAAACAATTTTGAGTATGAAGTAAGATTCCTGGTTTGTAATTGGGAATCCTTATTTTGTAACTAATTTCAGGGTATGAGGAAGTATCAGCAATGCCAGCAGTAGAATCAAAGGCAGCGACTGAAAAATCTGTTCATTTTCAAGACAGTGACACGCAACAGTCCAGTAATAGCGCTGCGGCAATGGTGCAATTGCGTTCTGTTACCAAAACATATTCCCAGGGAAATAGTGTCCTCTTAAATGTGAATTTGTACCTCAAACTGGGAGAATTTTTGTTTATTACAGGGGCAAGTGGTTCTGGTAAATCTACGCTCTTGAAACTGCTCTACGGACAGGAGATACCAACACAAGGAGAAGTAATAGTTGATCAATGTAATACCAAAGTTTTGCGAGGCGATCGCCTATCGTTATTGCGACGACGCATTGGCATTGTCTTTCAAGATTACAAATTAATGCCTCAGCGGACAGTCGCAGAAAATGTGATTGTTGTATTACAAGCACAAGGGTATACTCGCAAAGAAATTCAAAGGCGTTTAGAACCAACTTTAAAGTTGGTAGGTTTGCTCAATAAAGCTGATTGCTTTCCCGATCAACTTTCTGGAGGAGAACAGCAACGAGTAGGCATAGCCAGAGCGATCATCGGAACGCCACCACTAATTTTAGCTGATGAACCAACCGGAAATCTCGATCCTGATAATTCCTGGCAAGTGATGCAGATTTTCCAAAAGTTGAACACCTTCGGAGCAACTGTAATTGTTACAACTCACGATGAACAGTTAGTGCGGCGCTGCAATCATCGTGTGATCCAAGTCCGAAATGGACAGTTACATCAAATATAGTCAAGAGTAATTAGTCATTGGTCGGTAGGGGCGGGTTTTATTGATAATCTTTGGGTTGAAACAGACGATTTATCCTTTAAACCCACCCGTACAGTGGTTAGTACAGAGGCGATTAATTGCGTCTATACAATTGTTCTCACACTTAACAACTAACCCGACTCTTACTTTTAGTATGGGTTGGTATTTTTATTGCAGTTGTAGTTGGTGAAAGGATTTGTAGTTGTTCTAAAGCTTGCAAACTCTGAAAAATTGCCTCTCTAATAGCTGGTTCTTCTTCCTGACGTAGAAGAAGTTGTAAACATTCGGTGATGTTTTGCTGTTCACAGAAGTCAACGCGTTTACGAGTGAATAATTTAGTAATCTGCCGTACTGCTACTAAACGCTTGAGCGGGTCTTTTTCTGTTAAGTTTTCTACTAACCGATCTAATTGGTTTTCCTCTTGAAAACCATAGAAATTAACTATCTGCCACAGCACTAAAATTAGAGTTAATAGTGTCCCTAAACCTTGCACAATCAAACCAGTAGCAATCCAAGGACTTTTGGCGTCAAACCAAATAGCAGCTGCCATATAGGTACTAACACAAGCAATTCCACCACTGGAGACTGCGATCGCTAACCTATGACTGGGACTATTTAAAAATTTCCGAATCTCAGACCAGCGCAACTGCCAGTTCCAACCCTGGATCGAATAAGTTAATATCATTATCCCGACACCTACACTGCTAGCTAATAGCAGCTTCCAATTCCACAACAGCATAGCGATCGCTATTGTCAGAAATCCAAGCACGCCTCCTGGCTCTTGGAAGCGTTTTAGAGCTATATTTTTTGTGGCTCTTAACTTGAACTCCGGAAGCTTCCCGTTAAAAATTTGGTCAATTACTTGCTGCCAAGAAGACGAAGCCTGTGCCACGGTTATTTACCCACTTGATTGTAAATTTATTATTTGTAGTATTTTTTACATCTACTGGTAGATGTAATCGATTAAGCAATAGCCTCTACCTAGAATACATGAGCTAGAGGTTGTGCCACAGATTTTATCACTGAGTTTTTTAAGTTTTAAGCTTAAAACAGAAATTAAGCTCATTTCATCCCTACTTTTTAGCGCTTCTGTTTACACTACCAGTTCAGAATTAGTAAAAAAGTGAATTTCTCTCTATCGAGATAGGTAGGAAGGCAGAAAGCGTGGGAAAGTGGGGACGGAAGGGGAAACAGGGACGCGGAAGGAGACAAAAAGAGTAATGAAACAACCACTAACCACTGTACGGACGGGTTTAGAAGATAAATTATCTGTTTAAACCCAAAGATTATCAACAAAACCCGCTCCTACCACTGACTAATGACTAATGACCAATGACTAATAACTAATGCCTATGTTTCAAGCACTGGGATTTGAACAACGCTCCGTAATTACCTCACTTGGTAGAGTGGTTTACTATACTGCTGTCGGTTCACCTTGGCAAGATGAAATGACTGCCAGCCAAGACAAGGATACTTTGGTATTCCTACATGGATTCGGTGGTGGGTCTTCTGCGTATGAATGGTCAAAAGTTTATCCAGCCTTTGCTGCGGAATACCGTATTCTCGCACCAGATTTACTCGGTTGGGGGTTCTCCTCACATCCAGCACGCAGTTACACAATAGAAGATTATTTGACAACGATCCGTGAGTTTTTGCAGCAGACTTGTAATCGTGCAGTAACGGTAATTGCTTCTTCTTTAACAGCAGCTTTTACGATTCGATTAGCGATCGCCTCGCCCGAATTATTCAAATCCTTAATTCTCACCACACCTGCCGGATTAGCTGATTTTGGGCAAGATTACTCTCGTAGCTTGTTTGCTCAATTAGTTGCGATTCCTATTCTTGATCGTGTAATTTACAGTACTGGGATTGCCACTGAAGCAGGTATTCGCAATTTCTTGGAGCAACGACAATTTGCTAACCCGAATCGAGTCTACGAGGAAATTCTTCAAGCCTATCTAGAATCTGCTAGACAACCAAATGCGGAATATGCAGCACTATCTTTTGTACGTGGCGACTTGAGCTTTGATTTGTCACTTTATATTCAGCAGTTAACTATTCCCACTGCAATGATTTGGGGACAACAGTCACAATTCACCGGGCTAGAAGTTGGTCGCCGCCTTGCTCAGATGAATCCACAAGCGATAAGATTTTTTCAAGCATTAGAGGACGTGGGCTTAACACCCCAGTTAGAAGTGCCGGGAGTTACAATTGGCTTGATCAGAAAATATTTACCGTTGCTGAGTGAATCGCCAACAGCACTGACTTACTGAACGCTCAATTCATCACTAGAGCGTCAAATTGATATGGGGTGATATAACTCCGAAATACCCACACAGTCTATGATGTAGGACGCGTTATGAACTCTGCTCTAACGCACCAAAGCCTTTGGAAGGTGCGTTACGCTTCGCTCACACACCCTACCTAAATTATTCCAAAAATAAAATATGAGTCCTATATAACTCTGAAATGCCCACACAGTCTGCTTATAACAGCAGATTGGAAAGCAGCTACTAAAAAGTAACTAATACCTGATAATTTATTAGTAATATCGCTGGGTTTGTTAAGTGTTGCATCGCTGACAAAGCCAGCTTTTTGTCATGTTAGAATCGGACTATTCTTCCTTATTCCGACCGGGTTACTGGGATTAATTAAGCCGAATGGATGCTTTATAAATCCAGGCTTCGGCAGTTATTGATGCTTTGTTGAGAATACTATACAACTGCAATGGTTAAATCTGCTCCTCCACCGATCACCAGCCGTAAGCCTTCTAAAGTAGAAGGACTCAAGGAACGCAGTAATTTTCTGCGCGAACCTGTCGCTACAGAAATACTTGAGGATACAACACATTTTAGTGAAGATGCGGTGCAAATTCTCAAGTTTCACGGCTCTTATCAGCAGGATAACCGGGATAATCGGGTCAAAGGACAGGAGAAAGATTATCAGTTCATGCTGCGGACGAAAAATCCAGGAGGCTATGTGCCGCCGCAGCTTTATCTAGTTTTAGACAGGCTGGCTGATGAGTATGGCAATCATACATTGCGTGCCACTACTCGCCAAGGATTTCAGTTACATGGCATTTTAAAGAAAAACCTTAAGCCAGCGATCGCTGCCATCATTCAAAGCATGGGTTCAACGCTAGGAGCTTGTGGCGACTTGAACCGCAATGTCATGGCACCTCCGGCTCCCTTCAAAAACAAGCTTGAATATCAGTTTGCCTGGGAATACGCCAATAATATTGCGGAATTACTAACACCGCAAACAGGTGCCTACTACGAGATTTGGCTAGATGGAGAAAAGGCAATTAGCGCCGAAGAAAACCCAGAAGTCAAGGCAGCAAGACAACGTAATGGAACCGGGACTATATTCCACGACGCAGAAGAACCAATCTACGGTACTTACTATATGCCGCGCAAGTTTAAAGCTTGCGTGACAGTTCCGGGGGATAATTCGATTGATTTATATACCCAAGATCTCACCTTGGTAGTAATTACTAACGACAAGGGAGAATTAGCAGGATTTGATGTTTTTGCTGGTGGTGGTTTAGGACGAACCCACAATAAAGAAGAAACCTTTGCTAGAACAGCAGATCCCATTTGCTATGTAGCGAAGGAAGATGTTTACGATCTTGTGAAAGCCATAGTTGCTACTCAAAGAGATTATGGCGATCGCACAGACCGCCGCCATGCCAGGCTAAAATATCTTATCCACGATTGGGGCGTTGATAAGTTTCGGTTGGTAGTCGAAGAATATTTCGGCAAGCCAGTGGAACCCTTTAAACCACTGCCAGAGTGGAAATACCGTGATTTTCTGGGTTGGAACGAACAAGGCGATGGCAAGCTGTTTTTAGGCATTTCTATCGATAATGGGCGCATCAAGGATGAAGGAAACTTCCAATTGAAAACTGCTTTACGAGAAATAGTTGAGCAGTATAACTTGCCAATCCGCCTTACAGGAAACCACGACGCGATTCTCTATGATATTGAACCTGCCAATAAGCAAGCCATAGAAGACATTCTTAACCGTCGCGGCGTTATCACCAATCCCGGACAAATCGATCAATTAGCACGTTACTCAATGGCTTGTCCTGCTTTGCCTACTTGTGGGTTGGCAATTACTGAATCGGAAAGAGCAATACCAGGCATTTTGGAACGCATCCACGCTTTGTTAGATCAAGTTGGTTTGAAAAATGAACATTTTGTGGTGCGGATGACTGGATGTCCGAACGGTTGCGCTCGTCCGTATATGGCAGAACTTGGTTTTGTCGGTAGTGCTCCCGAAAGCTACCAAGTGTGGTTGGGCGGTTCGCCCGATCAAACGAGGCTGGCAGAAGCTTACATCGACAGGCTACATATTAATGATTTGGAAACTTTCCTAGAGCCAATTTTTGTTTTCTTCAAAAAGTCACGTAAAAAGGGTGAAAGCTTTGGGGATTTTTGCAACCGTGTTGGTTTTGAAGCGATTCGGGAGTTTTCTGACTCTTACAAACCCCGAACTGTCAACTATGTAGGTAAAGCACGTCACCGCATCACTGTGCGAGATGATGTTTATGATGTGCTTAAGGAAGCTGCCGATCGCCAAGGCAAGTCGATGACAGATTTGGTAGATGAAGCGCTCAAACTGTACTTGAAGGTAGAAGAAACGACTTCTAGTTAAGATTCAATTCTCTCTTTAAGAAATAAGGCAGCAGGAGGTAGGGGGTAGGGTAGAAGGGAAGCCGCCTGTCGCCCTCTTTCAAGAGAGATTGACGCTAAAAAATAGATTAAAAAATCAAAAATTGCTGCACCATATTACTGGTGCAGCTTTTTTATTCAAATCTAAATGTGCGGGTAATTCTGACGCTTGACGCTACTTCCGGAACTTATACCAATTCTCTAAATTTTGCTACACATCAATCTCCGCGTCTGTGTGTCCCCGCGTCTTTGCGTCATTATCTTTAACAGCTTTTTGGAGAATTAGTATTAAATTAACATGGCTCAATTACAAAGAATCGCGATCGCATCTTCCCAACTCCAGCAAGAACAAATAATACTGACATCCGAGCAACAGCATTATCTTTACAGAGTCTTACGCCTGCGCGAAGGCGATCGCTTTATCGCTATGGATGGAATGGGTAAATGGTGGTTGGCACAGTTAGCAGGGGTGCAAGCAAAAATTTTAGAAACTCTCTACGTCGATACTGAATTACCTATAGCAATTACTCTGATCGTAGCTTTACCAAAGGGTAATGCCTTTGACGAAGTAGTCAGAATTTGTACTGAACTGGGAGTAGCTACTATTGCTCCAGTGGTGAGCGATCGCACTTTACTTCATCCTAGCCCCCAAAAACTAGAACGCTGGCGGCGCATAGCCAAAGAAGCTGCTGAACAATCAGAGCGTGCTGTTGTGCCTGCAATTTTAGAACCAGTTGCCTTTAACTGTGCGATCGCATCTACTACAGCTACTCATCGTTATATTTGCGAAGCACGAGGCAGTTATCCTCATTTAAAAACAGCTATTAATGAAATTTCGCCAACATCCGAGATTGTGATCGCGATCGGCCCTGAGGGAGGATGGACACAAACAGAAATTGAAAATGCAGCTCACGCCGGATTTCAACCTGTTTCTTTGGGAAAACGTATCTTACGAGCTTTTACAGCCCCAATTGTGGCTTTGTCCTTAATTACCGCAACTTATGAAGTATAAAGGATATATCTTCTCAAAATCAAAGATAAGGTGAATTACACGTTATTAAAGCATCCTACAGTAAAAAACCATATAAAACACTGATACATGATTGATTTAGTTGCCACTGCTTTCGAGCAAAAAGACTATCGCACTGCCGCTAAATTACTCAAACAACTTTTAAAAGAATCACCAGATAATCCTTGGGTGCAATTTTATGTTGGGCGTTTGCATGAAGTGTCAGCAAAGCGGCAAGAAGCGGAAAAAATCTATCGACAACTATTGCGCGATACAACCAACGGCAAGATAGTGACGCAAGCAAGACATGGTTTACAACGCTTGCAAGAACTTGAACAAGAAGAAAGAAAACACGCTATCACCCAAGCAACCGCTAATGCCGACAACAGTGAACTTGGTGTATTGATCTTAGAACCCATCACGAATGAACTGAGAACTCAAGCTGCACAAAAACTAGCCCAAATTATGCAACTAGACGCCTACAGTGCCAGGTTGCTGCTACCCAGTCGAGGCTGGCGATTATATCGTAGTGGTGCAATCGGAGAATTAAAATTTTATGGCAAGCAGTTAAAAAAAGCTGGTATTTCCTGCTTCTGGGTGAAGTTAGCAGATATAAAAAGAATTCAAGTTTTTCAAGTCAACTATTTTGAAGAATATACTTCAAAAGTCACCGTTGTTTGTCGCAATCAAGATAACCAACTTGGAACTCTCTGCTTTGATTGGTTAGAAGTAAAAGGGCGAGTGCAGGGATTATTGCCAATTTTTGAAGAGGTTGTGGATCGAGATGTACGGGGTAAATTAGAACGCAAAACCCAAACTCAAGATTACTTCCAATTTTGCGATTTGCATATTCCTGGGAGGAATTGTATTTTAAGACTTTACGACAAAGGTTATAAGTTTCAACAAGGAGTAGAAATAGCTCCCCAAACTAGCGAAAACACAATCAGAATGAATTGGAATAATCTACTCGCCTTTATTGATAAACAATTACCTCAAGTCAAAATTTGGTCAGATTTCCCAACTTTTGTAGAAACAGCCCTAGATCAAACAGAAGTGCTAGATAATATTGAGCCTCATATTCACTTATTTCGGAGGGAAAAAACTAATTGGGATACGGCATTTCATTTGTATAGTGGGTTGGCATTTTTGACTTTTTTAAAAGCTAAAGTATAACAATCTTTTGTTTATGAGGATTTCTATTTTTAGTCTATTCAAAAGACACACTCTGGCAATTGTTCAGAATCCGAGGCATTAACAGAAGTTACGCATGAGTTATAGAATAATAAACCACAGAGAACGCAGAGAAAACAGAGTCAAGAGAATTTTAGAGGTATTTTGCGGAAGTCCTAATTAAGTAAATTAGCTTGCTTAACCCAGTTAATAATAGTGTTATGATTAACGCCTGTTTCCCGTTCTATGGCACGAAAACCCATGCCGTTCAGGTGTAGCAGTAGACATTGCTTTCTAATTTCGTCAGAATAACCTTTGGGTGAGTAATATTCTACAAATTGACGACTACATTGACGACATATATAGTTTTGCTTACCACGTTTGCGACCGTTCTTACTAAAGTTTCTAGATTCACAGTAAGGGCATTGCATCCTTTGATTATGCAATTCTTGAGAATCATTAATATTGTTTAAGGGATGGATAAAGTCAATCAGACTCTCAATCAGGTGTTCTTGCTCTATCGGCATAAGATTGCTGCGATAGAGGATATTTTGAGCGATCGCGAAATATATTAATGTTCCCATCAAAACTTTGGCTGCTGCTTCTGGATTACGAAATTGACATCCAAAGCCAGACTGGAGGTATTGATTTAGATTCTCAATTAATACTTTTTCGACATTGCTAACAAGCAACCGTGCTAAATTTGGAAAGTGCTTAGATTCTGTAATAGTTAATACAACAAATCTAACAAGCTGCTGGTCATCCATGATACGATCTAGCAAATTTATTGCTAAACGACACACGTTAAGACTAGGCTCTGTTTCAAGCGAGTGAAAGTCTTGAAAATTAAATAACTTTTCTTGAGTAAATCGTTGGAGCGCAGCAGTGAATAATCTTTCTTTATCCTGAAAGTATTTGTAGACTGTCGCTTTAGAAACCCCCACTGCAACTGCAACTCTATTTATGCTTGTGGAAGCATAGCCATGTTCTAAAAATTCTTGCATAGCAACCTCCAAAATCGCTTCTGCTGTCTGTGGTGGTTCCCAATGTTCTAGTTGATTCTCCATTTTCCTCTAAGTACGCAACTACATAGATGTATGAACTCACCTTTCATACCTCAAGGCACCCTTAACTTTTTGTTACAGAATCAATAGTTGTTTTCACTCAATATCAATCACATATCAATCAAATATTAATCTTGTAATGCTAAGTTTTTAAGGGGGTAAAGTTAAGAAAAGCTGACAAAGTGATCGCTCTGTTAAAAAGAGGACACGCAGACAAAGAGAAGAATTTCCCCTTGCTTGTACAAATTTAAATTTGATTACTGCTGTAGCAATTTCTTTTTCTCAACACCAAAACAAAGTAGAGACACAAAAACTTGCGTCTCTACAATCACTAAATAATTAGCGGAATAGTAGGTTGTGATGTCACCCACCTATTATTCTGTTGTTATCAAACTTGTTGTCAAACTTACTTATTGGGATTGGGAGTTTTTACCTGACGCGCCATCTCCAGGAAAGAATTCATATTAGCTCCTGGGCGCCGACGACCATTAGTACTGTTAGGTATTAAATATTTTGGTGCGAAGGTAGTTTCTTTTGGCTGCGACTTAACTACTTTGGCTGCTTCTGCCGAAGCTTTTTCAGACTTAGGTTGTACTGTGACACCCTCAGCAGTTTGCACTAACTCCACTTTGGCTTTAGCTGGTTGAGCAGGAGATTTTGCCCCATTTTTTGCCTCTGGCGCAGCAGCTACTGGTTGCGCTGGTTTTTTGCCGTTGGCTGTAGCTGCACCTTTGGAAGCAACTTCTTTTTGTGCATCAGCTTTAGTCGAAGTAGCGCCTTTAGAAGCCACTGCTTTTTGTGCATCAGCTTTAGTCGTAGCAGTGACTTTTTCAGCAGCAGCTTTTGCCGTATCAGTGACTTTCTCAGCAGCCGCTTTTGCTGCATCAGAAACTTTCTCAGTAGCTGCCTTTGCTGTATCAGCTACTTTCTCAACAGCAGTCTCAGCCTCTTCCTTCAGTTCGAGATAGTAACCATTGTTTTTTTTCTTGCCAGGGAGAAGCCCAGTAATAAATTTCATAATCCCAGTGATTAAGTTTTTGATAAAACCGAACATTACTATTGCTCCTGTCTTTTATACCTGAAATTTGAGTAAATTGATTAAAAATTAGGGAAATTTCTTACATCTATTCAAGATACTGTTAGCATATCCCTTGTTTGCACCATGCGATTTGGTTTTCAGTCGCAAGCTTGTGAATGACAGACAAATTTTGTCACTGCTTTGTCACTGCAAACAGCAAATACTATCAACTATTTGATCTTAAATGCTTGGAATATTGTTAATACTCACAATTAATTATTAAATTTTTCTGGATCTAAGAGCAATATTCTAAAAGCTTGTTTAACAAAAGTTAACATTAACTTTCAGTAAACGTATTTAGAGAGGGTCTGGCTGAGAGTGTAACCAGTAGATTTAGTGTCATAGTCGATATTGTAGATACTAATAATACTTAGTTAGATTTTTTCCAGATTGTATTAATACTTATTAAAACTTTACACATGAAGAAACAGACTTCTCAGCGCAATCCGGTGTTGTTGGTACATGGCATTTTTGATACAGGTCGAGTTTTTGAAAGAATGGTACCGTACCTGACACAAAGGGGCTGGGTTGTATACGACTTCGACCTTACACCCAATAATGGGAATGAGAGTCTTGATAAACTAGCGCAACAAATTGCCAACTACGTAGAGTGTAATTTTCCACGAGAGCAACCACTTGATTTAGTGGGCTTTAGTATGGGTGGAATTGTGAGCCGTTACTATGTGCAGCGGCTGGGAGGAATTAACCGTGTACAAAGGTTTATCACTATTTCCGCACCGCATCGTGGCACTTGGATTGCTTATAGCCATCAAGGTGTAGGCTGTGTACAAATGCGTCCTGATAGTGCTTTTCTACAAGATTTGAATCGGGATGTTCTCGTGCTCAAGCAGCTAAATTTCACTTCTATGTGGACACCTTATGATTTGATGATTGTCCCAGCCAATAGTTCACAAATGCCTTTGGGTCGAGAAGTGATAATACCAGCATTAGTTCATGGTTGGATGATCACAGATACTAGATGTCTGGCGGCTGTAGCCGATGCCTTGGCAGAACCTATTCAACATATTAGTGAGGATCGCCAATTTGAACATATTCCGCACTTCCGAAAATCGCCTCAGAGTAACGGTAATACTTGAATTCCATCAGATTGTAGAACGGATCTTCTAAAAAGAAAGTGCGATGTTCTAGTGGAGTATCGACATAACGATGCTTAGGTTCTTCTCTAAACAATAATTGTCGCTCTTGTGCTCTAGTTAGTAAATATTCCCAGTCCCCTTCTGAGGTAAAAATTAATCCAAAATGTCTGGGATAGATACCGCGTTGCGATGTAAGGTTTTCCTTTGTAACGTGAGCCACTAGCTGATGACCGTAAAGGCTGAGAATTAGAGCATGGCGATTTTCGCGACCGGGAATACAGCCTAATCCTTGAACGTAATATGCTTTTGCTTGGGCAATATCTGTAACTGGAAAGGCAAGATGAAATATAGTTGGATTCATTGCTTTTTACCTATAAATGTTAACAAGAGATAAAACTCCAGATTTAATACTAATTCTCCAAAAAGCAGTTACAGATAATGACGCGGGGACAAAGAGACACTGAGATTGATGTGTAGCAAAATTTTAGAGAATTGGTATAAGTAGTTGGGCAAAATTAAATGTGGAACGCTTAACAGAGTTGGGGAAAAAATGTGTGTAATTAATTCTGTCTAGGTATTTATCTGTGGAGTCAATCCAAAATCTAAAATCAAATGAGCAGTAACATTCTATTTCCTTGGCAGCAGGAAGCTGTAATTTGCCATAGTCAGCGTTTACTCAAAAGTTTTCACTACTGGTTGGGATATTCTTTATTAGATGTTAATGGCTCACCAAAAGAAATAGCCCAAGCATTATTCCAAGCGCCTTTTGTCTTAGCCTCTCATGATACACAAGCAGATCCGATTTTAAACTATGGTAATCGTAAAGCTTTGGAATTATGGGAACTGTCGTGGGAGGAATTTACCCGTATGCCCTCACGGAAAACAGCTCAACAGATGTTACAACAAGAGCGCGATCGCCGATTAACTGATACCGTAACCAAAGGATACAGTAAGTTTCCTGCTATTCGTATCACTAGTACTGGTAGGCGTTTCCAAATAGAAGAAGTTATTCTTTGGAATGTACTAGACGAACATGAGCGCTATTGCGGTCAAGCAGCTATGTTTTCTAACTACAAATTTATGACATAACTACTTCAATTTTGCCTGCTTCAAACCGATAGTTCAGCGTGTGGTTCTTCTTGAATTTCTAATTCTCCCCCAGACAAAGCAACCAAAACCGTAGGTTGAGCTAAAGGAACTGTGATCTCGGCACCATTGATAATAGCTCCAACTAACCCTAGTTCAGATTCTACTAATTCATCTATTGTTTCACCTAAAATGTTTTCTTGTGTATGATTTGGTCGCGTTACCAGTACTATGCCATCGCTGTAATGTTGAATTAATAGAGCATCATTAGAGAAATTGATAGAATTAGTATCCAAAATTACAAAATCATAACGTTCGCGAGCATCTGCGATTAAACGCCGCAATTCGCTAGACTCAAGAATAGCAGCAGGTTGACGTACTGGGCCAGGGCTAGGAACAATGTATAAATTTTCTACATTTGGAACTAAGTGAATGCATTCACTCAAACTGCCGTAATAGTGCAAGGGTTCAAGATTAGCATCGGCATCAAGAGTAACTTTAAGGGATTGACTACGAGAAGGCGATCGCAAATCTGTTTCTATAATCAAAGTACGTTTACCAGCACGAGCGGAAGCTATGCCCAAGTTATATGCACTCACTGTTTTCCCTTCAAGACTGCTGGTACTAGCAATCATTACAACTTTTAAATTTTTCCCACCAATACGGCGTAAATTACTGCGGAACTTTTCATAAAACTCTAAATAGGGAGAATCTAAAGAAAGCACTAGCGACAGATCATCTGGTGATAAATTCTCGAAAGCCATCAAAGGCAACTCACCCAAGACAGTAACTTCCCGTTGCTTGAGACTGTTGCGGATATCCTCTTTCGTTTTGAACGTGCCTTCTAGTGATCCTAATAAAAATATAACTCCACCACCTACTATTAATCCTAAGAAACCACCGACAGCAATGGTAGCGAACACACTCTTTGGAGGTTTGACATTGGCAATCACTAAAGGCGCTCTAGCAATGCTAAGACTACTGACAGTTTCTGCTTCTGCTGTTTGAGCATCACTGAGCTTCGCTTGCATTTTGTCATAAACGGCTTTCTTGAGTAATACTTCTTGTTCTAAACGCGATCGCTCCAGTTGCTTATTAGGTATCAAAGCATATTCTTGTCGCAATTGCGCTTCTTCTTTAATCAACGACGATAATTGTTGCTGTAATGTCTCGCGTTGAGTTTGCAAAGTTACTAGTTGGTTTGCTAATAGCTGTCGAGATGGATCTAAGTTTATTTGAGTACGGATATCTGTTGTACCACCCAGAGGGGCAGCCCTACCGCCTCCACCGACTACCTCAGTTGCACGTTGTTGTAACAATTTTTCATAGGCTTCCTTTTGGCGTCGCAACTGAATCATTGTTGGATGTTGAGGACGAAAATCTCTTCTGTACACCTCAATTTGAGTTTCAACTTGATAAATTTGCGATCGCAAGCTAGCAATAATTGGATCGGCACTCAAAGCAGAAGAAACATAAGCTTGGTTGACCGTCAATCCCAACTTTGCTTGTAAACTACGAATTTGAGCATCGATTCCAGCCAGCGTAAGTTGAATTTGCCGTTGCTGGGTTTGGCTACTAGTGATTCCGGCTAATAAACTACCATTCTCAGCAGCGAGAATTGCCGGGCCTTGAATGCGATCGTACTGTTCCAGTCTCTTTTCAGCAACTTCTAATTCTCGTTTAGTAGGTGGTAGGCGATCGTTAATTTTTTTAATAATTGCTTTTAATCGTCCAGTATTAATCTCACCGCTCAATTTAACCATTGTCTCCATCAATAGCTGCACTATTTCTTGAGCGCGCTTTTTATCAGAATCTTTGTACTTTAGCTCAAGAATTGTAGATTCTAATTCTCCCGTTTTGCTTTTTTTCGGTAGACTCAAAGCAACATTCAAACCAACTTTTTGTGGTTTGACATTGACTTGTGCTGCCACAGTTTCGATGATTTGATCAGATAGTAAAACTTCTTGAGAAAGTTCTTGCCCTTGTTGGAGAATTTCACTACCAGTCGTAGAGAAAAAAACAGGTGGACTAGTGTAAGTCAAAGCACCATTTGCTACATAACTAGCAGGTGGTTCTGGTTGCATAGCTACCACCATTGAACCAGCTACAACCAAAGTAAAACTGGTTAATCCAATCCACTTGTACTTCTCGAAAGCAATCAAATAGCGTTTAACAATCGGTGGGGTCATTGGTTAGTGGTTAGTAGTTAGTAGGGGCGGGTTTTGTTGATTAACTTTCGGTTCAAACCGATAACTTATCTTCTAAACCCGCCCGTACAGTAGTTGGTTGTTTATTACTCCTCTGCTCCTGGTGCTCCTCCGCTCCCCCTCCCCTTGTCCTCTTCTCTCGCCTACTTGCTACTACCACCGCCACCGAAAGTTTCAAAAAAGCGGATAAAGGACTGAACATCAAAAAAGGGCCGGGTAATAGTAGATACCAGGTTAGTAATTCTACCGACAAGATTACGACCAACAACGATAACATCATTATCTTGAAGTGGCACGTTTTGAGATGCATCTCCAGAAAGCGCTTTTTTCCCATCCAATCTCTGAGTGACAGGCTTACCTCTTTCCGGATCAAAACGAACTAAAGCAATTTCCCGTAAGTTAGCAGTGTCAGGATTGAGTCCTGCTAAAGCATCAACAAAACTACTGCCATTCGGTAGCATTTGCGTCACAAGACCTCCAGCAGCATAATTTAATACCCGAATTTTAATCTGCGGTTGAGCTAAGGACGAACGAGCCACTAAATTGCGGTCATAAGTATCATCATTAATAAGTTCGCGACGCGGCACAATGATTGCATCTCCATCTTGCAAGCGCAAATTAGGTACTGTACCACCATTTTGTAAAGGAGTGTATAAATCAATAGTTTGTGCAACTACAGAACCATCAATCAAATGTCGTCGTACTTGTACTTGTCGCAAATCTGCCATCATAGTAGAACCACCTGATAAAAGCAGAGCATCAGCAACACGAGGCATTGGCGAACCCATAGGATAAATACCAGGGCGGAATACTTCACCGCTAACCGTGATTTGTACCGGTCGTGGTGACACCAGTGATAAGTTCACAACTGGATCGACAACAATGCGATCGAGCAACAAGCGGACTTTTTCTTGAGCTTCTGCCATAGTTAACCCTTTGAGGGAAACTGTTCCCACTTGTGGCAAAACAACATTACCTTCTGGATTAATCGCAACCGAAAAATTTAGATCTGGCCGTTGTGACATCAGTGATAAAGTGACAATCGGCTCCACCAAATAAAGATTTAGTAACGAGCGAGTTTTAACTTGTGCTTGTTCCAAAGTTAAATTTTGTAGTGATACTGTTCCCAATAGAGGAACAATGATATTTCCTTCTGGGTTAATTGCTGCTTGAAAGCTTGCATCGGGAAAACGCTGCACTACAACACTAATTACATCTCCCGCTCCCAAGCGATATTGACCTGGAGGGCGTTGAACTTGGATATTAATTAAATCTCCCGGCCCTAAAATGTAGCGACTGAGTTGTGGTGATATTTGCTCGTTGTTAACACCAGAAGGTACAAATTCAGTGCTTGTTGGGGGGGCAGGAAGTTGCACTGGCGCTGTGACTGGGGATGGCAGAGTAGGTACAGTCTGCTGGGCAACAACAGGTTGAGCAGCATTGCCAAGGAAAACACTGACCTGAAGACTAAAAAAATACAGGGCGGTGAATAAACGCATATCACAACTGGGAGCTATGAAGATGCTATCTTAGCCTGTAAATATACTAAGTGCTAGTTTTATAAGGAATATTTTTATACAAAAATTATCTTGTTTTTTATCAATAAATGGTAAATTTTTTTACAAAAAATCAGCAATTAAGGTATCTTGTACTGTTTCACCAATAGACTTAACCTCAGCCCAAACTGTTTCGATTTGTCCCAAAGGTTCCATTGGCATAAGAATACTAACAGCTACCCAAGCAGCGCGTTGCTTGTGGAGTTGTGCGACTTGATCTGCTAACAACCATTGCAAAGGTGATGAATCTCCACCGTTTCGCCAAGCATACCATTGCAGAACGGCAAAAGTTTGCTCTCTTGTGGCAGCACGAAAGAAGCTAGCTTTTACCTTAGTTTCAGTAGTTAAAGCATTTTTCTGGGGCTGCTTAAGCGTGAACTCAACTGAACGATTTTGAGCTAGATTCCACTGTCCCCAACGCAGTCTTCCCCAACTGTTAACGTCTGTCCACTCTACTTGAGGCTGGTTTTTAGGGCCATTTTGGGGTAATAGAAGTAACACAGCTTGAGTGTTGGCACCTTGTTTCTGGAGTAATTGTGATGACCATTTGTGCTCGCCGATTTGTTGTTGAGCTTGTTCAATCGTTTGCCAATCAGGAAGAGTTAATCCTGTCTGGCGGATCTGTCTCAACTGTTTAAGATTTGTGACAGGAAGTGGTTGTTGCCATTGCCAGCGCCCTGTTAGGTATCCTGGAACTGCTCCTAACGCTAATAATAGTAGTAATAACAACAAAGCTACTCCATGAGAAAAGTAGCGCTGCTTGAAAAACTTAGAGTAATTCATCAGTGAATATCGCAGTGTCTAGGTAAGATTTTGCATCTAGAACTGCCATGGTGAGTTCAGTAATATCTACAGTTAGTTCATTAAAATATTCCTCATAAAACTTGATTTCACTGGTTTTATTCTTATAAATTGCTTTAGGCAACACCTCTAGTTTCAAAAAAATGCTGGAGACAAATTCTGGATTGGAATCTTCAAGAATTGCTAACGCTCTTTCAGCAATAGCTCCCTCGCCTCGTGCTGCAACAATCAGTACACCTGAGTCGATAAATGTACGAATCATTCTGTATCTTATTGATATCCACCTCTACGTTCAGCTTTTTCACGCTCCACTTCTTCCCAATTCAGTAATGGTACGCCAGAGGCAACTATTTCCTCACGAATTTCCCGTAATCGTTTACCTAGCGAAGGCTTAAACTTAGATTTGACTTCATGCTGATTGGCAGAGTTTGTCTTGAATTCCAAAAACTCAACAAAATCAATAACCTCCTGTTGCTTATCTGGAGGTAGCGATCGCCATTTTTCCAATAGCAATTGTTCAATACTCATACGCTCTTCTGGTTAACGTGCAGTAATACCCTTCTCTGACAATGTACAACTATAGAGTTTGGGTTGTGGGCGATCGCACTCAACTAGAGGGGTTTTTGACAATGATGAGACGAGAATCACATAGATTTTTGATCTAAATCACAATTTTATATTTGGAGAATTGCCATAAGAGATGGAAGTGATTTATAGAAATTGAAATTTGAGGTAACGACAATGACTTTTAATTTAAGTGATGCTATCCAAGTGATTCTGATTGCTGCTGTTGCTAGTGCAGTCTTGTCTTCCGGTATTTGCTGGAGATTGCCCAAACCTTAAACAGGCAATCGTGAGCTTTCTTTATCATCCCACAAAAGCGATCGCTTCTCCCACCTTACAGTTAGCTGCTCATCCTCACAAAAGCCAGTTTCATTATCAGTGAAAAGTCAAAGCCCCTCCTACCTGAGACAGTCTTATTCTTTAGCAGTAATTACTAAACTAGAGATAGGACAGTCATGTCTTTGACGCTTTGCGTGGCTAAGGTAACGCAAAGAGCTAGGAGGTTTAATTATGGTTGAAGTTGCACAACAGAGCGTAAAACAAGCGACCTTGGATTCTAGCAATTCCGAATCCCATAGCCGCAAACTTTCTGTACTGGCGGGAACATCCAAAGGGTTGTGGGTACTTGAATCCCAGCAACGAATTGAACTTGAAGGCTTAGATATTACCGCGATCGCTCCAAGCAATAATGGATTATGGGCGATCACCAATCATAATTCAGTTTGGCAGCGCAACTTGAACGGCGAATGGCGCAAAGTCGCTTCGAGCGAAAACCTACGTTTGCATTGCCTTTTACCTATTGATGACACCGTTTTAGTTGGCACCTCTGAGGCTCATTTGATGCGAGTTGTCGAAGGGAATATGCAAATTATCGACAGCTTTGAGCAGGCAGAGGGACGAGATGAATGGTATACTCCCTGGGGCGGATTGCCAGATGTGCGATCGCTGGCACAAGGTACATCGGGTGAACTCTACGCAAATATTCATGTGGGTGGAATCTTGCGTTCTCGTGATCGGGGAAAATCGTGGCAACCAACCCTTGATATTCATGCCGATGTCCACGAAGTCCGAACCGCAGCAGATCGCCCTGGTTTGGTTTTAGCAGCGACGGCTCAAGGACTAGCGATGAGCCAAGATGGAGGAGACGATTGGAGCTTTGATCGAAAGAACCTCCATGCAATCTATGCACGGGCGATCAACCTCAGTGGAGACACCATTTTAATGAGTGTTTCGATGGGGCCTAGTGGTAGTAAAGCAGCCCTCTATCGGCGATCGCTTGACCAGATGGGAAGGTTTGAGAAGTGCGAGCAAGGACTGCCAGAATGGTTTTCAGACAATATCAATACGGGATGTATTGCTACCTCAGGAAATATAACAGGATTTGCAACTCGTGATGGGCAAATTTTTCTCTCCAATGATGCTGGCTTGACGTGGGAGGGGATTGCCTCAGGTTTAGGACTTATTAACTGTCTGACTCTCATCTAATCTCGACATTACTGTCGCTCACATACCAAGACTGTTCCCCGTTCCCCACGAGTAATCCGAAGTTCATCATCAAGATAGAGAATTTCTAGACGACCTTTAGGCGATCGCTGCATAGTGAAACAAACTTCTCCAGTTGCTGGATTCATTGCTTGTGGAGGAACTAAACCAAACATGAGCCAGAATAAAGCGGACTTGAATTTTTCTTGCCAACTTTTTTGTGAAGGCTGCTGCTGTCCAAAAACCGCTTGCCAATCGTTCATTTGATTTGGGTTTTGCGGCGCTAGAGTTCCTCCAGTAAATTTTACTTGTAGCAGGCGATCACTAACGGGGTGACAGACGCCTTGATTGCGAACAATTCCAGCCAGCTTGGGAACAGACTCGTCAATTGTCGTAAATTCCACAACAATATCGTGGCTGCGCTGTTCTCCTTCCAATAACAAGACAGGTTGTAGAACTCGGTCAATCACCAATTTTAGTCCTGTCGGTTGAAACATATTGAAGGCGAGCCGACCGAGGGTATAGGCAAACTTTCCATCTTCAAGTTGTTCCCCTCCCGGAAAATTCGGTGCGCTAATCAACAACCAATTACTATCCAGTAGGGTGCCACTATAGGCTGGTGCTTTCGTCGGGTTGAGAGGCTGGAGATTCTCAATCGCGTCAAGTACGGCTTTGTCCTTGGTGCTGCCACCACAAGCAGCAAGTGCCTGACGTAAAGCTGTTTTAGCCGCTGCATATTTTCCCGTAACTGCCATAGCGCCATCAATTTTTACTTCAACTGATGTTACTTTAGACCATTTCTAAGATTGAATGCGACTCACCAGTACCGTTCAAAAATTGTTACATTTTTTGTGGATAGGAAAATAAAAAGATTTTTTACACCTCCCACCATGTCCAACAGCGTTTTATCTCAACAGGATTCTCAACAAGTACTTACATCCCAAACCATAGCACCACAAGAGTTTCCTGCGGGTGGACTCGATCCAGATCGCTTTGAGTGGCAAGAAGTTTGGTATCCTGTCGCTTACGTTGAAGACCTAGACAAATCTCAGCCAACTCGCTTCACTTTGCTAGAGCAGGACATTGTTTTGTGGTGGGACAAAATTGAACAGACGTGGCGAGCGTTTGTAGACCAATGCCCACACCGTTTAGCCCCGCTTTCAGAAGGCAGAATTAACGAGTTAGGACAGCTAGAATGTCCTTATCATGGCTGGTCTTTTTCAGGAACTGGTCGGTGTGAACGTATCCCCCAACAAGCGGAAGGAACAAAGGCAGAAGTTTCTGGGCGTGCCTGCGTGACTTCTATGCCCACCACAGTTTGTCAAGGGCTGTTGTTCGTTTATCCCGGTCGAGTAGAGAATGCGTCTAAAACTAAAGTTCCGATCGTCGAACCCCTCGAAGAAGATCCTGAAGGCTGGATTTGCCTCAATACCTTTCGAGACTTGCCCTATGATGCCCTGACATTGATGGAAAACGTTCTCGATCCCAGCCACGTCCCTTACACGCACCACCGCACCGTTGGCAATCGGGCTAACGTGTCTGCTGTTGAATTGGAAGTCGTAGAATCAGGGAAGTGGGGGTTTAAAGGGACTTGGGCAGAAGGGCCTCGCAAAGGAACTCTAGGGCGTCAGGATACTACCTTCATTGCTCCTGGACTGATGTGGCACGACCTCACCTCCAAGCAGTTTGGCAGAACTTTGACAGTAGTTTATGCAACTCCGATTCGTAAGGGAGAATGTCGGTTATTTGCCCGCTTTCCCTTCAAGTTCTCCTCTAAATTACCAGGACTGTTTCTCAAGCTGACTCCGCGCTGGTACTCACACATTGGACAAAATAGCGTCCTGGAAGACGATCAGATTTTTCTGCATTACCAACAACGGTGTCTCGAAAAACGAGGCGGCAGTGCCAACTTTACTAAGGCGTTTTATTTGCCGACCAAAGCTGACCTTTTCGTATTCCAGTTACGTTCCTGGGTGAAGCAATATCATGCTGAACCATTTCCAGGAGAGACTCTACCACCGCCATTGCCTAAAGAAGCTCTACTAGACAGGTATCATTCTCACACGAAAAAATGCGCCAGTTGCCGCACTGCCTTAACTAACTTACAACGATTGAAGGTAGGAGTCGCTGTAGTGGCAGCACTGGTTTGGGGGCTGCTTCCCCTATTGGTGTTGATTCAGGGTCAGGCGTCTGTTGTCACCGCTACCATTTCTACCTTGGCTGTTGTTAGTGGTGCTTTGATTTGGTTTGGCTTAGGCAAGTTGGAGCGAAAGTTTTACCAAGGACGAGAAGTCCCGCCTAGAAATTTGCCAGAGAAAAAATAGAAGAATTTTTGTCAAAATCTTTGTGGTGGCAACTGATTGAAGTAGATTGAAAATCTCAAATATCTAGGACTTACGCAAAATCTCTCTAAAATCCTCTTGACTCTGTTGTCTTTGCGTTCTCTGCGGTTCATTATTCCATAACTCGTACGTAAGTCCTGATATTGTAAGTATATCCGTCCGCCATGTTGGAAGATGATTAAAGGTGCCTATGACTTCTGGCAAAATGCATGTTGACGAAGTAGACACCAACACATCACTCGTGAGCCGATTGCTCGCATCCCAGTTCCCGCAATGGGCCGACCTTCCCATCGAGCCAGTTCAGTCCGCTGGCACAGACAATGCGGTCTATCGTCTCGGTAATGATATGGCTGTGCGGCTACCCCGTATCCATTGGGCTATCGCTCAGGTGGAGAAGGAGCACCATTGGTTGCCGAGACTTGCCTCTTTCCTACCGCTTACTATCCCCATTCCGCTCGCGAAGGGCGAACCTAGTGAGGGCTACCCCTGGCAGTGGTCAGTCTATCGGTGGCTCGAAGGTGAGAGCGCGACGATGGAGTCCATTGCCAATCCACGCCAGGCGGCAACCGATCTGGCGCAATTCATCGCAGATCTGCAAAGGATCGATACCACAGGCGGCCCGCTCGCTGTGGACAATAACTTGCGCGGCATTCCTCTAGCGATGCGAGACACGTACACCCGCGAGGCGATCACAGCCCTAGATGGCACGATCGATACCGATGCAGCAATTATAGTGTGGGAAGACGCCCTTCAGGCACCCGAATGGGATCGCGCACCTGTCTGGTTTCACGGAGACTTGCTACCTGGAAACCTGCTGGTCGAAGGAGGACGCTTAAGTGCCGTAATCGACTTTGGAGGTCTGGGTGTGGGAGATCCCGCCTGCGACTTGATGATCGCATGGGGATTGTTCTCAGGTGAGAGCCGGGACGTGTTCCGCGTAGCACTAGGGATCGATGACGCGACGTGGGCGCGAGGTCGTGGCCACGCACTGTCCCAAGCGGTAATCTTCATCCCATACTACTTGAACACCAACCCTGTGGGAGTCAGCAACGCCCGACGCACGATCAATGCAGTTCTTGCTGACTATAGGGCGAGCAATTGAGGAAACCTGCAAAGCAGATGTCTTTGAGTAGTCTGAATTCACATAACAATGGCTTGCATCGGATGCTTTTCCGGACGGGGCTTGCGAGGGCAATCACTCTCACAGGCTCTTGATAGGTTTAAAAGCTTTATTAAAGCTAACAATCTAATTCACCAAACTTAGGACTCCACCAGCCTTTTTGCGTACTAAAGTAAGCCACATCCTTATGTTTTTTATCCTGACGGGACTCTTGAGCAGAACACCGTAGCATTGTCTTGTTCTGTCCCTCTTTGACGTAACTGTACTCTTCTAAAGGCTTTTTACACACTGGGCAGGGATATGAAGTTAGCTTCACTGGAGGTGTTTGCGGATTTTTATCTCTGCTTTCTTTTGTTCGAGGTAGTTCCCACTTTTTATTGAGTTCGTTCCAAAAGAGGACTGTATTTTCACACCCACTGACACATTTGAGGAAGTATTTCTTTTTAACTTTAGTACTCTTAATTTTGGCTAGAAAGTTGTTGCAATGAGGGCAGCGAGTTCTAGAAGTTTCATATTTGCGTTCCACTGGAGAAGCTTTAGCTTTATCTGATGTGAAAACCACGGTTTTTGCTTTTTTTAAAGCTGGTGCAAAGTAATTCTGATTCCAGGTTGTTAAGTAGTGCTGCCACCCCTGTTTGCCAAGAGCGATCGCATCGAGGGCGTCTTCCATCTTGGCTGTGAATTCTGCTTCCAGCAAATCAGGTAATGCCTTCTGCAAAAAAGCATCGACTTCTAATCCTAAATCTGTCGGCTGTAAATTGTCTTTTGCTAACTGCACGTAACCCCGCTTCTTGAGGGTTGCAACAGTTGGAGCATAGGTACTAGGACGTCCTATTCCTTTGCGCTCCATTAGTTGCACCAGTTTCGGCTCACTGTAACGGGGTGGAGGTTGTGTCTGTTTTTTCTCATGGGCTGCATTTTCTAAGGTTAGGGCTTGTCCCTGCTGCAATACTGGTAAAACAGTATCCTGACTGAGGTTGTTCCAGTAACGAGCGTAACCGTAGAATTCTACTACTTGACCTCTCGCTTGCCACAATAGTTGTCCAGATTGAGTTATAACTTGAGTTTTACGCAGTCGAGCAGAGCAGCATTGAGAGGCGATCGCTCGTTTCCAAATCATGACGTACAAATTGAATTCATCAGCGGGCAATTCTTGCCGCAATTGGACTGAGGGACGAAAAACATCTGTAGGACGGATCGCCTCATGGGCTTCTTGAGCGCTTTTAGGACTGCGATGCTTGGCAAGCTTTTGCGGTACGTTCTGCGGATCGTGTTGTTCTAACCACTGCCGCGCACTCTTGACAAACTCCGGACTCAACATGACTGAGTCTGTGCGCATATATGTAATTAACCCTGCCTCATATAGCTTTTGGGCGAGAAGCATAGTTTTGTCTGGAGTGAATTTG
>NZ_JAYKTT020000079.1:0-99181 GCF_038404745.2 Chlorogloeopsis sp. ULAP02
ATTACAAATCACAAAAGGTAGAGATAGCTAAACTCTTATGTGTTTTTCGAGTTGGATTAGGTAAATGTGAGTTATTAATATTGAACTATATAAATTTCAGTTTTTTTCAGTAGCTAGATCTAGTCTTTTCTGGTTGAGTGCAATACAGTAATAGAAGTTGATTTACTCATAATTGACTAGTTTAAAAAAGCTTATAATTAATGTGAGATAATTTTTCAAAAGATATTGCTAGATAGTTGTTGTATTATATACAATTGAAAATTAGTAAATATTCTTTTTGAAATCTAAAAAATAAACTATTGTTATATTAAATATAAATTATTGTCAAAAGTCTTCAGGGATAAAACTTTTACCGTCTAAGTCATAAAAAAATCATGGGAATTTTTATAAAGATTGTATGAAGTTATTTCTACAGCACTCTATAAAAAATAATTGATTTTCTGGTATGGTAGTATCATTAACAGAATGAATACTCTAGAATCAAGAAATAAGTAAAGAGTTTTCGTGTTGAGTAAAATTCAACGAATTAAATTTTAAATTTAACTGAAGCTAGAACACCACTATTGCTTCTAAATATCAAAATTTTAGAAGTTAGAAGTAGGCTTGCAAGAGGCTGTACAAGCAGACATTAGCCCTTCACAATTGCAATAATGATTTAACTTATCCGTCTTGGATAGGGTGTATTAGCGATCACTACTGCTACCGATTTTGACTTATGGTGCAAGAAACTGTATAAATTGCACAATGATGCTACTTGTAAATGTTCCAATCTCAATTTAGAGCTGGAAGATTTTAAAGAGCTAGCAGTACCATAAACTTTTCGATACCGCAATTCATATCACGTCTGCTTAAAGACTTATTAAGGCAGACGCGGTGAAGAAGCTGTTCTCCAAACTTCTACAAAGTCGGCAGAGCCAAGGCAGGTGCTGCAACATGAGGAACCCCCGCACTAGCTCCTTAACGCAACACCTCGTCCCCAATCTGCCAATCTTTGCGCACCGAACCACTATCACTCCCAATTTACCAGGAAGCGATCGCCCGTTTCTTGAACAAACTGATCTAGTTGCTCTAAAGTTAACGAACCAGGGAGCGGGTAGCGTGATGGAATAACTCGTTGTAAATCGGTGTAATAGCGAATTAGCGTAGCAAAATTCCTGGGGAATTTATCCTCTTCCACGCCAATAAACTCACCACGTTTGCGAGCTCGCCTGAAAACCTGACGCCATGATTCAATGCTAGGTAAACCTACCGCATCTACCCCGTGGGAGAAAAGGATCATGTAAATTTCATCGTAGGGATCGGTGTTTTCCAAATAATTTTCAATCCACTCTAGCGAAGGCTGCATATTAAACTTCATCCAAAATGGCACGGAACCAGTACGCAAAGCCCACATTGGTTCTAGAAGAATAAATGATTCCACCAGCAAACGGTTGGCAAGCATACCGCGCTGTTTGTACCAGTGGCGATAAAGTTCAGCTACAAAAGGACTGAGATGCTCTGGTTCTTGAAAGACAATCCGCCGGATTTGATAGCCGCGATCGCGAGCAAAATTTTCTATATCATTGCGCAAGCTAGGCTCAAATCCCCATTCGGCTTCAGGGCGATCACCATCGGGTGTAGGCGGATTCCACTGCTGCTTGGGTACGTTGTAACGCTCCAAGTATTCTGGCACGCGATCGCTACCGTGCATAAATTCTTCCGGTGTCGCGCCACCCAGCGCCCCAAACTGGAAAATGTGGCGATCGCTAACTTGCGTCGTCGGCCAGGTGCGCTGACACTCGACAATAAAAATAGTGCCACCTCTGGGCAGACAATCTTGTAAAAACCGCTTGTAAGTTTCACCAAGGCGCAGGCGCTTGACGCGGAAATAATCCATGCCCCGCAAAGTCAAACGATCTTGGTTGGGATCGTACATATGATGCAATACCAAGTCTGGGTTAGCATCAAGGAGAGGCTTTGCTACTTGCCTGCCCCACTCCATCGCCTCTTTGGGATTATCTGGATTCAACTCCGGATGCAAAACCGGGATCATAAAGGTTTGCGGCAGCCAAGGCATATCCAATGCCGCACTCAGGTGAACAAGCGCACCACTGGCAGAACCAATTGCAACTGCTGGATATTGGCGCTGGGGATACTCGCTCACCATCCACTGAGAAACTACCTCGGCACTTACACCTGATAACTGTTGGGGAAGAATTGCCTCACCTGCACTGCCCAGTGTGTAGATGAATTCTTGAACTTGTTGGGGGAGCTTGTTAATCAAAGTTGCGATCGGTTCTGCGGCGGGTGGTGTTGTACCCATGCCAGGAAAATCTTCTCCACGCAGATAAGCAGCAGTGGCACGCAGCATAGCTGAACCGGAATCAAAATTAGCAATATAAGGCGGTGCAATCCTAAACTTGGCAGCCAAAGAAGCCACATTCCGATTAAACAAGGGTGTTTGCATTAAACTTCTCCTTTTGTTCTGTAGCGTCGATAAACGCTCTTGTCACACGAGATAGTTCCAGGGGTTTACTGTAATTGAGGGTATGTCCTCCGCCCGGAATTACAACTAGTCGAGCATCTGGTAAGAGATTGACGACTTCCTCAGCCCACTCTTGAGACACAACCGGATCTTCTTTACCGCGTACGACGAGGGTAGGCACGCGCACATAAGGAAGTTTGGTTTCGATGGGATCTGTTAGCGCCATCTGAACAGTACGAGCAAAGCGTGGCAAGCCAGCCAGCCAATAATCATAAATTTGAATGGGGGTTTGAGAAGGATCTTCCAAAGGGGCGTTGAGCATAAAACGCCAGAGTTGTTGCGGTAAATTGCGTGCGTGTCGATCAATTGTCGGCCCCTGCAACACCGCTCGCTCAAGGCGATCGCTATGGCGCACGGCAAACTCTGCAATAATTTGACAGCCAAAGGAGTTACCGAGCATTGTTGCCCGCTCAATTTCCACCGCATCCATCCATCGACATAAAGTGTCTGCCAACTCCGGCAATTCTAATACGTGCTTTGGCTTGTCACTTTCACCATAACCAGGAAAATCTGGTGCATAGACACGATAATAGGGAGCCAGCAACTCGGCAGTAGGAATCATATAACGGCTGGAAACCACCACCCCATGCACCAAAATCACCACAGGAGCATTCTGGTAAAGTACATCCACTGATACGCGTGAATGCATCCACAAACCGTCAACATTTGTGTACTGGCTCTCCAATCTTCCTTTGCGTAGGTTCATATTTTAGCCATTAACAATTAACTATGCTTAGTAAATCGGTATACCTAGTACCTTTGCAGCCCGTCTTGCCAAGTCCCAAACATCTTGCGTTGTGATACCGCCAGTACCCAGCCAATTGCCACTGATACCTGTGTAATCTTGCATTGGCTCAAACAAATTGCCATCTGTTGGTGTGGCTGGTTTGTAGTCTTGGAAATGATCCTCATCGACTTGCCGTGCCATCATCCGCTCTTCTAAATCGGGTGCTACGGTTTTTTCTAGGGCGAGAAGATAACCAGCTTGTCCGACAATGATTTCGCGTTGCGGTTTTTCCACCAATCCAACGATCGCATCAGCCACATCTTTAGCAGGATATACGGGGCTGAGTGCTTTGGTTTTGCGACCGGTATAGTTAGCTGCGTGTTGAAATATAGGTGTATCTATGGAGGCTGGCAACACAGTGCAGACATGAATATCAGGTGCGTTGTCTAGGTACAACTCCATGCGGAGGGAATCGGAAAGGCCGCGAATCGCATATTTACTAATAGTATAAGGGCTAGTGTATGGCTGACCGGTTATGGCTACAATCGAGGAAACATTAATTAAGTTACCGCTTCCCTGTTCGCGGAAATAAGGTAGAGCTGCACGCGCACCGTGAATATAACCAAATAAATTAGTATCGATTACCCGTCGAAAAGACTCCATCGGCACTTGCTCAAACCGAGCAAACAAACTGACGGCAGCATTGTTTACCCACACATCCAAGCGACCAAAATTTTCAATTGCACGGCGTGCCAGTGATTGCACATCTGATTCAATTGTCACATCGGTTGGCACAGCTAGAGCTTGTCCGCCCAAGCGATCGCACTCCTGGGCAACTTCTTGCAAAGCAGCTTCGCGCCGAGCTGCCAGCAGTAACGTTGCGCGTTGTTTGGCAAACTCCAGCGCTGTGGCACGCCCAATTCCGCTTGACGCACCCGTAATCACGATGACTGAATCTTTGATTGCTCGTGGCATATGACTGACTCCTTATTTGGTGGCGATCGCGCTTGTTAAGAGTGAATGTCCACTTTTAATGGAAAGTTTGTCTGCAATCAAATTTCCTCTTCCTAGCGAGTGAAAATGCTTTTTTCAAGCATTAAAAGCTTGTTGATAATTTTCAGCTTAACTTCTCAAAACCTTTATTGATTCCTTTTGTTTTTAAAGCAATTTTTCCGTTTTTTGGTTGAAAATTATTTATATGCCAATCCTGAATTGATAATAGGGAATAAAGGGACTTAGAACTCCGACTTCTTTAATAAGTAGGAGTTATATCCTTCACGGTTTCTGTCCTTCACGTATTTCTATCTTAGGATAGAGGAAAAATTAACTAATTTAAATTAATCGCTTGAGTGACTAAATAGTATGGTTCTAAATCATGTAGATTGAAGCAAATTAAGTCGTCTACCCTAAATTATTTAAAATCTAAGCTCAATTACTGAGGTGTATGAGTAAGGTACTGCTTTTTCAAGTGTTATTCAATACCCAGCCTCTTAAAATTAAGAGTTTAATATACTTACTAAAATATTAACCAGTTCGGCTAATTCTTCTGGTACACGATATAATTTTATATCTTCATTTATCTGTTTAATTTGACGATAATATATAGCAAATCGCCAATCTTCACCAGTAGTTACTGCTCCATAAAGAACGGGTGAATCTGAATTTATCCATTTATCTAGCGCAATTAATTCGACAGCTAATTGTGTAAAACCTCTACTTAAATCTGCTTGTTTAGCTTCAACTACCAATAATCCTTTTCCTTTCCCTTTATCAATGTAGTAATCCAAGTTTCCTTTGAGTTGATCGCTAACACTAATTGAGTACTCGATGTTCAATTGAGCTTGGGTAATTTCACAAACTTCTAGCAATATGGGTGCAATAATTGCTTGTTTACGTGCATCTTCATTAAGTAGCTTGACATGCAACAAATTGCGTTCAATTATTCGTTGTAATTCTTCAATCCGATTGAAGTTAAACTCTGATTTTGGTAAATGTAAGCGTTCGCGTTGATGAGAACAGCCAAGCTCTGCCAGAATATCTTCTGGAGAAAACGGTAGCTCAAAATATTTGCTGAATGTATAACTTTGACTGGGCTGGATTATACGAGGGCGGCTCATAATTTACAATAATTCCTCTGTTTGATTGTCAAGATGACGAAATAGAAATAGCCAAATCGGCAAGGAACTGTTAATAGCAATGAGCCGCACTAAATGACTTGCCGTGACAACTTCTACATTATGATTTAATGCCAGAGCCACTAGGATCATCTCGGCAGAGCCTCCTGGTGCTGTTACTAAAAGACAGGTTAACCAATCCCAAGATGTTAGTTGCATAGCAAGAATAGCAGCGATCGCCCCTGTTGCGAGAGTCATCGCCACAGACATTAAGGCATATCCTATAGTCCGTTTCTCTAAAACGGGTTTTTCACCCCAATACTCACCAATGGTAATTCCCAAAAGCATTTGACCTAGTAAATTTACTAGAGGAGGAGGAATAAAATTAACATCACCAACTAGATGCAAGCAATTCAGCAAAGGATTAAATGCAATTCCAACCAGTAATGCTCCAAAAAAATCGCCAGCAGGAATTTTGCACAATACAGCCAAATAAACTCCTAATCCGCACAACAGCAGTGCCAACAAGAGTAATTCAATCCCAGATGCATCGAGACTGAGCAATGCACCTGTAATCAAGCGTGGTTGTGGATAAATTAAATTACCAGAGTAAAATGTCTTAATAAATAACGGAATCAGAAATACTACGCAAGTGACGCGAAGCGCTTGAACTAATGACACAAGGGACACATTTCGATTGTAATCGGCGGCGATCGCTGACATCGGCCCCACACCTCCGGGAACTGTAGCCAGCATCGCTGTCAACAAATTAGTATTGCTTAAACGAGAGTAAATGTAGCCAATCAGACTACCACACAAAAGTAAGAATAAGGTAAGAAAAACAAAAACAGGAATACCAAACGCAGCACCAGCTAAATTACCGTGAGCAATGGAAAAGCCAACATTTAAGCCAACAAGCGCCATGCCGATTTTTCTGGCAGTTCGATTCGGTTTAGGGGAATGGTTGTAAAAAACCCGACAAGTTTGCAGTATCGCTGCACCGGAGGCAATACCACCGAAAATCCAGGCAATTCCCCCAACATTAAAGCGGGAGAGAGCTAAACCTAAAGGTAAAGCTAAAAGCAGTTCTAACGCAAGGACTACTAGTTGCTTGAGAAATTGCTGTTGCTTAGTAACAACAAGATTTTCTGTTGTGCTGTCCTTACTTATAGTAGGAGCAACGCTTAAGCTTTGATTCATTAGCAGGCGCTTTGTAAAGTTATTTTGCTATGTAACCAAGCTAGCGCGATCGCATCACAGATGCAGTAACTTTGGTAGGATTTGTGATTTTTGCACAGATAGATGCGGGAATTAGAACTAATTAGACGGACAAGCACCACGCTGGCGTACATTTAATTGTCGTAAATGTGGAGATTGATCCAGAATCGCTAGAGCAGTTTTTTGTGGAGGATGGGCAGTATGGTTCTGATGTCCAGAAATTGCTGTTCAAAGGGGAAGACTGGAAACTCTCATTTTATCCCACCGTAACTCTAGCAATGCGATCGCCCACATAACCAATTCCTAACCACCAAACTGCTTCTCCATTTGCAGATATTTGGGAACGCCCATCAGTTCTTGAAAATCTTTAAACTTAACTAAATCTTGTAAATTAGCTGTAGTTCCCTGTTCTTTAATGTGCCGCAACCAAGCAGTCATAGTCTGTGTTACTGCCAAAACAGCAGTGCGATCGCGGATCTTGTAGGGTGCGTTAATAAAATGTAACGCACTATCTGTATGCTACCAATATATATTGAGCTATGCTGACCAATCTTGAATAGTTAGCCCTGGTACTTTCTCAAAGTCCTTCAAATTTCTACTTAATAAAATACCGCCATGAACGAGAGTGATTGCAGCGATTCGTAAATCTAAAGTACCAATACGAATTCCTGTTTTTCTAAATTCTCTAAAATATTCATCTGCTTTGAGGTCGTACTCTAAAATGTCTAAATCCGAAAACAAAACGAAGATTTCCTTTAATTTATCATATGCCCCAACCAATGCTTGAGGTGTAGTAGCTTTACGAATTTGAGCTATACGTCCAGCATACTGCTCCTCAAGACTCACAACTGTTGTATACAGTGTGTCAGATGAGTGTTGCCGCGTCCTAACAACGCGAGCGCACACTTTAGAGTGAGCGCGCTCGTAGAGACTGAGATGGTCTGTATCCATTATGTAGCAAGTCATTCAAAGACTTCTTCTTCTGAAACCTGCTGACGATAAGCTGCAACTTCTGCCAAAAAATCGTCAAATGTTGGGTCTGATGCAAAAATACCCATATGCTTGAGCCAAGGGTCTGTTTGTTGCTGTGAGTGTTCTTTACCCACCTCGATTGTAACTAACTCACCCGATGCCAGTTGGGACTCCAAGGCAGCTTTGGCAAGCGCTATTGCTTCTTCTCTTGTACCACCTTCAACTGTGCTATTAGGAATACCAACCACAGAAGCAATAAATTTATTCTCTGAATAACTTTGAACAAGAACCTGATACTGCATAATTAATTTTTTTACATATATTATTATTTATTTTAAAACAAATGGATTGAGACCTCATAGTTTATATTTATACTGATGTAACTACTTGTATTCTGCTCTCAGAAACTTACTCAAACCTACCTAATTCCAAGATTCAATAGATTCAACGTTCAGTGTGATCGCGGTTCTTGTAGGGTGCGTTACATTGCATTTAAAATATGGATCAATTTGGCATGGATACAATAACTACGTTGCAAACAAAGTGCTAGATGATCTCGAAAAATATCTCCTCAAAACCCCTTAACCCTAGCCGCTTCTTCTCTCTTCGCCAATCTTACCCCCGAAGAAAGTGCTCACTGCAATATTAACAAAAGCTCCGCAACGGCAAGCAAAATTATTCCTTGCGATCGCCCACATAACCAATTCCTAACCACCAAACTGCTTCTCCATTTGCAGATATTTGGGAACGCCCATCAGTTCTTGAAAATCTTTAAACTTAACCAAATCTTGTAAATTAGCTGTAGTTCCCTGTTCTTTAATGTGTCGCAAGCAAGCAGTCATAGTCTGTGTTACTGCTAAAAGGGCAGTGACTGGAAAAAACACTATCTTAAAACCCAACTGCTGTAACTCGGATGCAGAAATCTGAGGAGTTTTGCCGCCTTCGACAATGTTTGCAATTAGTGACACATTTGGGAAGGCTGAGGCTATTGCTTGCAGTTCCTCAACAGCTTGGGGTGCTTCCACAAACAGTGCATCTGCCCCAGCTTCAATGTAAGCGCTGCCACGTCGAATTGCTTCTTCTAAACCTAGTTGAGCACGAGCATCAGTGCGGGCAATAATCACCAAACCGCTATCACCTCTTGCCTGTGCTGCCGCCCGAATTTTTCCGGCGTGTTCTGCCATCGAAATGACTCGTTTCCCCTCGAAATGACCGCATTTTTTCGGCCATTCTTGGTCTTCCAAAATCACTCCTGCTACACCTAACTGTACGGCATCTTTAACTGTACGAATCACGTTCAAGGCATTACCGTAGCCAGTATCTAGATCGGCAATCAACGGAATGCTTACTGACTGAGCAATTCGCCCGACAGTGTATAGCATTTCTGTGACAGTCAGAAAACCATAATCTGGTAAACCGAGCGTAGAAGCAGCTATACCAAAGCCACTGGTAGCAACAACATCAAAGCCTAGTTGTTCCACTAGCTTGGCTCCCAGACAGTCGTAAACTCCAGGAATTACAAGAATTTCCGGACGTGCAAGCAACTGTCGCAGTTTTTGTCCAGAAGTTTGCTCAACGCCTGATGGCATATACTCAAAACTTGACGGCATCTAAAGTTTGCTGACTCAGCATAACATGGGAGTGCTTTGCAAACTATAACTTTAACTTTGAAAATCGATATTTCACCAGTTTAATGCTTCTTGTTAAAGGTAATCACACCGCCTGAGCAGGCGATCGCTTCACAAGGGTATCAGCTTGTAGCAATAATATTATCGGTATTGATATCATCTCTGAAAATTTAAACTTTAGATTTTGCAATAAGTTTCAACTTTTTTGTAATAAAAATAAATTATTTTTATTGTGTTTATAAATGAAATAATCTCATCAGCTTTTATAACAACCCTAAATGATTCATGAAATAATCTCGTTGTATACTTTGTGGTTCGTTACAGATAAAAATTATTTCTGCTTTACTGTTAATTGAGGTGCATTATGTCTGAAAATTCTCTACTAGATAAAGTCATAAAAAATGTTCGAGTAGTGCGTCCCAACCAAATTTCGATGGAAACACTCGATATTGGCATTAAAAATGGCAAGTTTGCCCAAATAGCACCTCAAATCAGTCCAGAACAAACTAAAGAAGTCTTTGATGCTAAGAATTTATTGGGTTTTCCTGGTATTGTCGATGCTCATATGCATATTGGTATTTACCAACCTCTAGCACAGGATGCAGTGAGCGAAAGTAAAGCAGCAGCAATGGGAGGTGTTACCACTAGCTTAAATTACATTCGCACAGGTCAGTATTACTTGAACAAAGGCGGTTCCTATCGAGATTTTTTTCCAGAGGTTTTAGCTCTATCTAAAGATAATTTTTATGTTGATTACAGCTATCACATTGCACCTATTGCCAGCCAGCATATTGACGAGATGGCTATGCTATTTGCAGAGTATGGAGTCTCCTCATTCAAAATCTTCATGTTCTACGGTGGTTATGGGCTGCATGGTTTGTCAGATCAACAAAACCTGTTTTTGATGATTAATAAAGAAGAACGTTACGACTTTGCACATTTTGAATTCATCATGCGTGGTTTGACTCGCTTAATGGAAGAACACCCAGAAAAGCGAGACAGCATTAGCTTGAGTTTGCATTGTGAAGTTGCGGAAATTCTTAACGCCTATACCAAAATTGTTCAGCAAGAAAATACTCTCACTGGCTTACACGCTTACAGCGCAGCCCGCCCGCCTCATTCTGAAGGCTTGGCAATCTGCATTGCTTCTTATTTGGCACACGAAACAAATTGCGCCAATATCAATTTGCTGCACCTAAGTTCTCGCAAAGCGATGGAAGCAGCTTTAACTATGCAGGCGGCTTTTCCTCACATCAACTTTCGCCGAGAAGTAACCGTCGGGCATTTGCTTTTAGATGTGGATATTCCCAATGGCACTTGGGCAAAAGTCAATCCGCCGATTCGTCCGCGTGCCGATGTAGAATTCGTATGGCAAGCAGTGCTAAATCGCCAGGTAGATTGGATTGTCAGCGATCACGCTTGTTGTTCGGCAGAACAAAAAAGAAGTGCTTTAGAACCGAATAATATTTGGCTGGCAAAATCTGGGTTTGGTGGTACAGAATATTTGCTTTCCGGTGTCTTTAGCGAAGGTAGCAAGCGCGGCATGAGTTACAATCACATGGCAGAATTATTATCTTGGAATCCTGCCCAGCGCTTTGGACTTTTTGAGAAAGGCGATATTGCTGTTGGCTATGATGCTGACTTGGTGCTTTTAGATCCAAATGAAAGCTTTGTGGTGCGTGCTAGTGAATCTCAGTCTCAACAAGGATATACACCTTTTGAAGGTGCTGAGTTAACTGGTAGAGTCAAGCATACATTTTTGCGCGGTCATTTAATCTACGACAAGGGAGAGGTAGTTGGTTCACCGACTGGACAGTATTTGAAAAGAAATGTTCGCAGGGTATAAATTTAAGTCTAGGTATTAGCGATCGCTTACAGGTATCAAGCATCTATATGGCTACAAAATTTTTACTCAGCAATTAAACCCACCTGTATAGATATATCTGCTCAGGGAAGCCCAGGCTAAGTATTGATAGAAATTTAAAATATTTCAGCCAATGTTGCACTAAATTACATACATCGTGATTGTATCCCTAGTTGACCTATTGAACTTTTCAACACTAAGGACAAGATTATGCCGTTTTTGCTGATTAGAGGGACTTTTGAACCAACCAGCGGGGTTCCCGATGGAGATTCAGTTCGGTTTCAGGCAGAGGATGATACATTGTTTGATAAGTTAGAGGGGCGAATTGAATTCAAAAGTGGTGGACAAGTTCAGCTGCGCTACGAAGGTATCGATGCTCTTGAAAAAGCAGCGATTCAACCCTTTTCCTCAAACGCTACCAAACGGAATATAGAGTTACTTGGGGGTGAGCAATCCGGATTACCTGGATATATTTTATCCAGCCATGCTGACGGCAATGGACGTCCTGTTTGCTTTGTCTTTACTGGCGATCCACCAGATTGGGACAATACCGGAAGGGGGGATGAACTTCAAGCCGACTTGCTGCGTCAAAGCATCAACTACAATTTGCTCCAAGAAGGGCATGCCTACCCGATGTTTTATGATACTCTTTATAAAGAGTTGCGCGATGAGATGGTAGCTGCAACTGAAGAGGCACGAGCAGCAAATCGAGAAATTTGGTCTAGCGATCGCTCAACGGATGGATTTGAAGTAGATGTCCCTCCGGATCTCTCAGCATTACCACCTATCTTTCCAAAACTTTGGCGGCGGCTGCAATCGTTTTATCAACGTCGATCTAATCGCAATAAAGGACTTGAGGCGTTTATTCGAGAGCTATCGAGAGGAAAAGATCGGCTTTTTACCATTCCCGATCAACGTTGGATTAAGTTTTCCACGGCACTACAAGTGGATGGGAATAACATCAAAATGCTGTATAAACCTGAGGAAATGGTGTTTGAGTCGGATGTTCGTTTAGAACGTCTGGCTGCTAGTATCGCTATGTCCTCTATCTTTGCATAAGCAGTCTTTACCACGGCTCCTTGGCAGAATACTAGGGGCTAACTTGGTGCGGAGCTATGGAAATCCCTGCTCAAGACTGCGACGTTTCAAATCAGACGGGCAGATATCCAAGGTAATGCTCAGTCTGTAATCTGAGATGAATAGTAGTCCGCCACGCAAATTGTGAGAGGTTATAGATCCCCGACTTTTTTGAAAAAGTCGGGGATCTCAATAGCAGCAAGAGCGATCGCACAGTCTGAGGTATTCCTGAATTTCAAAAATAAATATGATGAAGTTTATGAATTGATTGCTAGTTAGTTTTAAGCGATATTGAAATGTAACAGAAATAATGCATTTAACACTTGGTAAAACACCAGGCAAAGTTTAACAAATATTTTAGTAAATATATGCACGCTAAGAGGATGAGATTCTTCCACATTCGCTTTAGTCTATTGGTGCTACTACTACTAAGTACTTCTTGTGAATTCAGAGCTAATTCATCTGTTAGTAATTCGCTCAAAATTGGTACACTTTTACCTTTAACAGGAGAGATTTCTGCATATGGTATACCTATGCAAAAAACTGCCAATCTCTTAATCAAAACTGTTAATGCTTGTGGTGGAGTAATGGGGAAGCCAGTCACCTTAATTTCGGTTGACGATCAATCAAAACCACAAGTAGGAGCCGAGGCTATGTCTAAACTAGCTTATTTAGATAAAGTTTCTGGTGTGGTAGGAGGCGCTGGAAGTGCTACATCTGCGGCAGCAGTAAATATTGCTGTGAGAAATCAAATAGTGATGATTTCTCCTTCTAGCACTAGCCCTAGCTTTACAGAACGAGCAAAGAAGGGAGATTTCAAAGGCTTTTGGTTTCGTACAGCTCCTCCAGATACTTTTCAAGGGCCAGTAATTGCTCACATAGCTCAAACAAAAGGATATAAAAAAGTTTCTATTTTAGCTGTTAATAATGATTATGGAAGAGGTTTAGTTAATGCTTTTATACCAGCTTTTAAAGCTTTAGGAGGACAGATAGTAAATAAAAATAATCTTGCTTTTTATCCATCCAATGCAATTACATTCAACACCGAAGTATTAAATTCCTTTCAAGGTAATCCAGATGCTGTACTCTTGATAGATTATTCCCAAACAGGTAGCCTCGTATTACGTTCTATTTATGAACGCGGATTGTTAGCAAAAACTCCATTAATTTTATCTGATGGATTGAAGGATGCTAATTTATCTCAACTAGTAGGAAAAAGTCATGATGGAAAATTAATTTTGCCGACTGCTAATATTACTGGTACAGCACCTAGTGCAAAAGGCCCAGCATTCTCAAAATTTAGAGAGATTTATAAAAAAGCCTACAATGGTCAAGAACCAAGTATATACGATCCTAATACTTGGGATGCTACGACTGCTTTAGTTTTAGCAGCAGAATCAGCTAAATCTACCTCTGGTGAAAATATCAAAGAACATATACGAACAGTTACTAACCCTCCCGGAGAAAAAGTTAGTGATGTTTGTCAAGCATTAGATCTGATTCGACAAGGTAAGAAGATTAATTATGAAGGAGCTGGGAGTAATGTTGATTTTGACTCTCAAGGAGATGTCACTGGTAACTATGATATCTGGACTGTTGTGGGTGATGGAAGTATTGAGGTTGTTGAGCAGATAACTCCTGAAAATCTTCAGGCATTTAAATAGCAGTTCATTGTGTAAATATATTTTTTTACAAAAATAAAATTAATAAGTATTATTTGTAGCAATTCTATAAATATAAATGGTCGTACAATATTTATTGCATATTCTAAGTAGAATGACTAAATTAAATTAAAGTTCGTAGTCTGCGGCTCTAGCCCTCAAAACCTCTATTAAGAGCGATAAATCGCTTACTATGAATAAAACTCTAATCTTACATTTAATTATGTCTACCTACTGAGTATGCAAAATATTTCTACTTTTGACAAAATATATACTTGCTGGTTGTTGAAATATGAATATGCAATCAATTCATAAAGGTGAACAAAAAATTACAAAGAAAAAATTACATAATGTCTTTTCGTATGGTTCAAATCTAAATCCAATGCGTTTGCGATCACGGATTCGGAACTGGGATGGTAGCTATCAGCTTGCTTCCTTGTCAGGATATGAATTGCGTTTTAATATGTTTGCAGAACAACAGAGAGTAGGAGCAAATATAGTTCCCCATCCTACACGACAAGTCAGAGGAATTATTATTCAACTTGACGAAATAGATTTATTTGAGTTAGATAAATATGAAGGGCATCCTATACTTTATAAACGTGTTGAAGTCAAAGTAAACTTAGATAATACCTCTAGAATTGAGGCTTATACTTATGTTGCTCAACCTCAATGGATTACAGAGGGATTACTACCGACAGTTGACTATTTAGAACATATTATTAATGGAGCTTCGGTTTGTGGTTTGCCCGCAGATTACATTCAAGCTGTTCAAAAATTGGGTACATTTTTACATATAAAATAATTAAGCTTTAACAAAAAAATTAATAAAGTTATTGATGTGTGATTTCTCTAAATTCTTTTAAAAGGCAACGATATAAAGGATGACTTGAGGAATTATATTTATACCAATCTATCCTTTCTAATGGTTTTAATTCCATTAAAGTAGAAGCTAAAAAAGCTCCCTCAAAATTTTCCAATTCCTCAGGATATACATCACGCTCTACTACTTCTATGCCTAAAGACTTAGCAATATCAAGCAAGGTGAATCGCGTTATTCCAGGGAAAATTTCTGGAGTGAGCGCAGGTGTGACAATTGTTTCTTGATTCAACAGAAAAAGATTTGCAGCCGATGCTTCTGTAATTCGACCTTTTTGATCCAGCATAATACCATCATTAAATCCAGCTTTCTCTGCTGCACGTCGGGCTAGGTAACTGTTGACGTAAGAACCACAGATTTTCCAAGTGACGGGAATTGCAAGGCTGGATACGCGTTCATAGGGGGAAATGTGGCAAGAAAGAGGTGTGTCAAGATCACGTGGAGCAATAACCCCAAAAATTGCCACATCAACAGCCATGCGATCGCTTCCTGTGACATTGATTTGAGGACATGAACGGTAGACAATAGGTCGAATATAATAATCAGTTGGGGGAAGCTGACTTAAAAGTTCCTCTATACCTAGTTTTAACTCATGACAAGACCAAGAAAATCCTAGATCCATTTTTTGGGAACCGATGCGAAAACGTTCTAAATGTGCATCAATTTGGTGAACGTAGTAGCGATCGCGATTCCAATAAGCCATCATTCCATCAAAAACTCCAATGCCTAAATGAAGAGAGTGGCTAGCAATGGATGGTGCAGCTTGTTCGCGCTCAACTAAACGCCCATTATACCAAGCAATTTGTGTAGCCTCAAATAGCATCTAAACGACTCCTACATTTGCCATAAGGGATTCCAAATGAGGGCGTGATGCAATTGTAACTTTATGCCAAGGAATGCAGTCTAAAACATGATAATCAGATGTCTCTGGTTCTTGATAATCTGAAGGAGTGTCATTAAAGACAAAAAACTGTAAAGGTTGACCATTACTAGCTGATACCAAATTATGCTTAACACCTGGTTGCACAAGAATAATATCGCCACTACGCACAGGCCAAGCAATATAATGTCCATCATCTTCAACAACTAAGTAACCTACAGTAGCTGCTGATGAACCTTGAATAAAAATTAAGTTTTTTAGTCTTTGATGTATATGTAAACACGCTTTTTTTTCTTGTTGATTTTCTTCTGGTGGTATATTAATTGCGTATCCATTCCAAGGAAAGAGAAAGTCACTACCGTATACTTCAAAATTTAATTTTCCTACCCAAGCTTCATACTTGTCATACCACACTAACTGCGGACAGTGGTATAAAATATGCTCTGGAATTGTTGAATCTTTTAATGACCAAGTAATTAATGCTAACGTGCATCCTTCTTGACTAGCAAATACTTGATTAATTTTAGATAGACTAGCCAGCGAACCTCGTTCTAATTTCATTTTTGGAGTGACAAGCGAACCATCAAGTACAAGTAGTAATATTGCTGTTTTGGCAACTTGTTCATCTGTCCATCCTATTGCCTTTTCAAGCAATGTATTAGCTTGCAGTTGTATAGTTATAAACTTGCGATCGCCAAGAGCAGGTAACTGAGATATGGAAACAGAATCTGCTGATGATTTTATTGCATCGAATTTAACAATCTTGGGTTTGAATAAATGTTGCTTTTTCATGATTTTTCTTGATTTTACTTATAATCCAACATCTACTATAATTTATCTATGCTAAATGTGGTAATTTAGGTCATAGGCAAGATAAGTCTCTTTAAGAAGATTATTATTTAAAACGTTTTCCAGAAGTTTTGATAATTGATTTAGGCGAAATAGACGACCACAAGGCATATGAACTTCGATAATTATATATCGTCTATCAATAGAAACAGAATAACCTTCTAAAACATCTTTAAATTCTCGAATATGTGTACTAATATTGGCAATTAATCTGTCGCTGATTGTACCATCTCCAACAAAACGTAACTTAATAAAGGCTTTTACACTACGAAGCTCTTCATAGGGAAACTCTTTTTGATAAAGACGTTTTCCTGGCTGAAAAATATCTTCTTGTGATGGAAAAGATGCGTGAGTATGAATTCGTGAATATTCATCACTGATTTTAATCAAAAAAATACCATAGTGGCTACCATCATGAGGCTCATCTAATATTCCAGAAAGTTCTTCGTGCAGAGACTGATTAAAACTATTAATTATACTCTCCGTAGCTCTAAATGTGACTAGTAATTCGGCGTTGCCAAGCAAAGACCAAACAACGGCTTCTTGAACAGATTCGCTGAAAAGTTCATCCGATTTATATTGCAAGATAGTTCTTAAAAGCCTAGCTTTACAATTTTTGAAGTGCCTGGTGTTTATGAAAATATAGCAAAGGTCTGAATTACTTGAAGATTCAATTGTAAAGGTTTCTTGATAATGTTGATGAAATAAAATGTGGGCTGGACAAAAATCAAACCCTGGGGCGATCGCATCTTCTTCAGAGTAATTCTCTATCAATGTGGAATTTTCTTGCGTTTGATTGCCTTCTGGCTGTGAATGCTGCAACCATGTCTGCTCTATTACACTTCGTAGATTCTTTTTGGTAACTTTTTCTCCTATTATCCTTGTCAGCAGATTCCACAGTTCGGGAGCAACTGTTCGCTCTATGTATCCAGGAGCGTAACCAGGAACCACAAACTCCCCATATTTCTGCCCATGCCAAGCAGCTACAAAGACTATCCTTTGAGGCTCAGATAGACGCTCTTCTATTGGTGTAAGCAATTCATCTATAAACCGTAATGCTTCTTCAATCTCCATAATCTATGAGTTTCTTGAAGTCAAGAAAGTAAAAAATTTATACTTTGCCAATGTGCTACTAAAAAGAAGCCCTGACAGTAATCACTACAAATACTTAGTTTTATATTTAGCATAGGTTATTTTTTCTTAACTTTTTTAAATATCTTGCCTTTAAGCTCTCAACCGCCAAGAAATAAATTTAACCGCGAGAAGCTAAAGTCTACTAAAGTAGACTGAGTAAGGTTTTCAGTCAGATTTAACAGACTTGAACTATAAGCCTGGTAGACGCTTTGCGTAGGGTACTTTACCAGGCGTTTGAGGGGCGAGGTACAAGATCTAAGTTTTCAAACCTGTTCTGTTGTAAACAATTTCAGCTGTGATTAAGCAGCCTTTGGTTGAGAATTAGTCAGCCAAAGGCATACAGCAAGAATTATGAGATATTTTGGTCAAATTTCTACGTGCCTAATCCAAGAAAATAATGGCGGGACTTTACTGTATTTAGCGCACAGATTCAATGATGATGGTGATTGCGATCGCACAAAATAGGATAATGCCCACTCGTACAACAAAATCTATGACTATCGGCAGTAACATAACAGCAATATTTAATGCGCCAAAACAGGCTGAGATAACATAAGCGATCGCAAGTCCTATTAATGCTAATAAAAAATATTTGAGAGAGTTAAAAGCAAACTTAAATAGACGACTGTCCTGATTGGTTTTCATTGTTCTGCACTTGAAATTGATAGTTAATTACCTTGAAACTCCTCATCCCACACTTATAAATTTCTTTCTCCTGCTCTGAGTTGCGAATCATTATTTAAATTCGCTGAGGATTTCAATCATTAATATTTTCATCAAGAGCTTGGTTATTAATAATTAAGTGGTGATTGTGTAGGAGCCTCAATAGGTATTGTTTTTACTAATGGACAGGTAGGATTTTTTTGGTCATTTAAGTGGATATTTTCTAGATGGTAAGGTAAAAAATCCACCTGATAGCTTGTAATTAGTAAGCTAGCGAGGGCGCTAATTATAGTAGCAACTCCATTTACAAATTTACTACCACGACGACTACTATAATTGGGAAAAACTTTGATAATGACATGAAAGATAATTCTCATTTTGCTACCTCATGTTCTGATATTGATAAAAATGATAGTGATTTAACAATCACTGATTAGATATTGATTATTCATCAAAAATTTACTGATTTTTCTTGTAGATGCCTAGTATAGTATTGGTTATGTAAATCATTTGATTTTTGTAAGTTGTTTATATAATAGATATAAATTACATAGATATGTCAATTCATAATACTCATCATTAAATAAAATATGAGTAAAAATATTTTTTAAAAAAGAATTTATTGTTTTCTGAACTTTATTTATGAACTTTGGTCAAATTATTCATAAAAATCAGAGGAGAATTCTCATAAAATAAGTTCCCCGACTGCTTTGAGAAGTCGATGAATTCTATCTTGAAAACTCTTCTTGGCTTTGCATTTCCTCAGTCTCCATATCGTCAAGATGCAAGAGTGAGTAGGTAATAAAGAATAAAGACTTGCAGAAATGCTATTCATTAATTAAGACCATAGGAACAGCATACGCTCTCATTGGAAATCAAGAGTTTTCCCTGAATACACTTGCCTGTGCTAATAATGTCACTACTTTCGTAAAAAATAGTTAAAATTTACACTCGTATAATTGCTTACAGTTATACTAGCTCTCGAAATTCTAATTAAACCTGCTATTAGCCTAAATCTAACCCTTTAAACAACTTAGTATTTGTTTAACTAGTCCATCTCTTTAGAGTAATCATTTTACTTGTAGGCGAGGGCTAATCATGATGAGATTAAGTCGAATTAGCTACTAAGAGGTTCCAGAGAAAATCATCAAGCCGTGTTGTCTTCTATTGTTATTCTTGATTGAATACAACTTTGCATCAACCTGGATGCATTCACTTGAAACCATCAAAATTTGTAAATTTTACAGAATTACTTCTTTTGTTGTTGAAGTACACAATTAACCCAGCGATATCTCAATATCTCAGCTTTGGTTCGATGGACTGTATTAATTGTTCTGCATTGGCTGGGGTGCATTAGCTAATTTCTATTATTACAAGGAAAAGATAGCATGGTTCGCTTATCAAGTCCGATTGAGAACATTAAAAATCACTATACAGTTGTTGTTATAGGTTCTGGATATGGGGGCGCGATCGCTGCATCACGCCTATCTCGTGCCGGACAACAGGTATGCGTACTAGAGCGGGGTAAAGAATTTAAGCCCGGTGAATACCCCAACAACACCAAAGAAGCCTTAGCAGAAATGCAACTAGACTTACCTGGTGGTAAGCATGTTGGTTCACGCACGGGTTTGTATGATTTTCATATAGATAAGGATATCAATGTATTTGTTGGTTGCGGTTTGGGTGGTACATCCTTAGTTAACGCTAACGTATCGTTGCGAGCGGAACCTCGCGTTTTTACAGATCCGCGCTGGCCGAAGGGTTTGCGTGACGATTTAGATACTCTATTAGTAGAGGGATATCGTCGTGCCGAAGAGATGCTCAAACCAACTCCCTATCCAGAAAATTTGCCAAAGCTACGAAAATTACAGGCATTAGAAAAATCCTCTAAATACCTAAACGAAAAGTTTTATCGACCACCCATCAACGTTACTTTTGAAGATAAAGTCAATCACGTAGGTGTAGAACAAAAAGCTTGTAACCTCTGCGGTGACTGTGTATCTGGTTGCAATCATCAGGCAAAAAATACCGTATTGATGAATTATTTACCCGATGCAAAGAATCACGGAGCGGAGATTTACACCCAAGTAAGCGTGCGGTATCTGGAACGGGAAGGCGATCGCTGGCTGGTTCACTACCAATTACAGAATGCTGGGCAAGAAAAGTTTGACGCTCCAACAATGTTTGTCAGTGCCGATCTTGTGATTTTAGCGGCAGGCACTTTGGGTTCTACAGAAATTTTATTGCGTTCTCAAGCAGCTAGTTTGTCCTTATCCGAAAAAGTAGGACACAACTTTACTGGCAATGGAGATGTGCTGGCATTTGGTTACAACACCGAGCAAACAATTAACGGCGTTGGTTTTGGCGAACGTCTCCCAGAGCAACAAGAACCTGTCGGCCCTTGCATTACAGGTATTATTGATATGCGCGAGCAGCCTGTACTGGATAACGGCATGGTGATTGAAGAAGGCTCAATTCCCGGAGGGCTGGCTCCCATCCTACCGCAAACCTTTGCCGCGGCTGCCCAAATACTAGGCAAAGACACTGACTGTGGCATAGGCGATCGCATTAAAGAAAAATTCAGAGAAGCACAAAGTTTAGCTCAAGGTGCTTATACGGGCGCAGTTCGCAATACCCAGACATACTTAGTCATGACTCATGATGATGCCGCTGGACGCATGTATCTAGAAAGCGATCGTCTTCAGATCAAATGGGAAGGTGTCGGCAAACAATCCATCTTTCAACGAGTGAACAATCGCCTAGAAGAAGCAACTCGCCCCTTAGGCGGTACACAAATTCCCAACCCGATCTGGACTAATGTTTTTGGACACGATCTGATTACCGTCCATCCTTTAGGTGGCTGTATCATGGCAGAGGATGCCGAATATGGTGTAGTTAATCACAAAGGACAAGTATTTTCCACACAGCACGGCACAGATGTCTACAAAAATCTCTACGTTGCCGATGGTTCAGTCATTCCCCGTACGCTAGGAGTAAATCCATTACTAACAATTTCTGCTATTGCCGAGCGCTGCTGTGTCCTTATTGCCAAAGATAGGGGTTGGACAATTAACTACGACTTGTCTTCAGTGCCAGTAACCCCAGCTACTCCAGGCAAACTAGGCATTCAGTTCACCGAAACTATGCGCGGCTTCTTTTCAACGCAAATTCAAGACGACTATCAAAAGGCGGCACAGCAAGGTAAAAAAGACGGCACACCCCTACAATTTACCTTAACCGTAATTTCAGACGATTTGGAGGTGCTCCTTAACGATCCTAACCATCCAGCCAATATAGTTGGTACGGTAACAGCGCCCGTTATTTCTCCAGAGCCACTCACAGTTACCAACGGCGAGTTCAATCTATTTGTACTAGAAAAAGACCAGCCCCAGACACGACAAATGCGTTACCGGATGCAGATGACTGCGGAAACAGGAGAAATTTACTACTTTGAGGGCTTTAAGGAAATTCACGACGATCTGGGCTTAGATGTTTGGTCTGACACCACCACTCTTTACATCACCGTTTATGCAGGTGACAGCAGCAACAGTCCCGTCTTGGGTAAGGGCATTCTCAAAATCCATCCCACAGACTTTATCAAGCAAATGACTACAATCAAAGTCACAAATGCTGAAAATCGCTGGCAACAAATGCAAGCCCTCGATCGCTTTAGTCGTTTCTTTGTTGGCACGCTATCTGAAGTCTACGTCTGAGCGATAGGGAGAGAAAGACGCGGGGACGCGGGGACAACAAAGCAGGGGAGCAGGGGAGCAGGGGAGTAGGGGAGATGGGGAGATAAGGAGAGAACAACTAACCACTAACCATTAACAAATGCCCAATCACCAATGACAAATGACCAATCACCAATGACTAAATATGCAAATTGACTTTCATCATGGTGTTACTTACGTCACTGCCCGACTGGCTGGATTTGAACATCAAGCTGCTAGTATTATCGCTTATTGTGCTCAATACGTAGATGATGCCACTAATGCCGGGGTGATTCGTTTTGATAATGGGGCATTATTTAGCCGCATCAGTTCCGCCCACAAAATGCTCGACTACCGCAACTTTCGGGAATTGGCAAATAACCTCGTCTGGATTCCCTTTCATTTTCTGCCAGGTAACGATGGGCTACCAGCAACAGCAGATCCTCTAGATAAATTTATTGACAAGCTGATTTGTCGCCCCAACAGCTATGTCGCTCAAGAAATGGTCAGAGAGTGTATCCTCCGTCAAGACACTCCCTATGCTCTGCATCGCCTCGGTATCACAATGCATGTCTATGTTGATACATGGGCGCATCAAGGATTCGCTGGTGTTAACCATCGAGTTAACGAAGCTAGAAACTTAGTGGACGAATATGGCAAACCCGATCGCAGTCTCATGGATCGCCTCACAAATTACTTTGTCAGTGAAGCTTTACCTCTGGGACATGGGGCAGTTCTCAGCCATCCCGACAAGCCTTTTTTACGCTGGGGTTACACCAACGGACGGGGCGAAAAAATCGTCAGAGACAATCCCAAAGACTTTTTAGAAGCGGCCGATCAAATGTGTAAAGCTATGCAGCGTTACCTAGCAGGCGATCCCAATGCCACTGTCACAGGATTGCCAGAACCGGATCGGACTGCGATCGCTCTCTTGCTAAGAAAAATCACAGAGAATAGCGGTAGTTTAAGACACCAAAAGTGGTTGCAGGCGATCGCTGAGGGTAAGTTTAGTTTTGGCAAAGAAATTGTTACCTATATCCCCAAAGGCAAAAATTCATGGAAATTTCTAGCCCTTGGTACTGAAGAAACTATTGACCGGGGAAACGAAGTATTTTCCTATCATCCCACCTTTTTAGCCAGTGATTGGAAATTATTTCACGACGCTTTGCAAGCCCATCACTTCTACATCAGCCACGACCTATTACCCAAATATGGCATCTGTGTTGCTTGATAGTGGTTAGTCATTAGTCATTGGTCATTAGTCAAGAGTCATTAGTCCCTAAAGCGTGTTTTCAAAGTCTAATGATCCCCCCAACCCCCTTTGGAAAGGGGGAAATAGAATCAAAGTCCACGGCAGGTGCTTTATGCCGGGGAACCCGTCCACCGCACTGCCTCCCCTTTTTAAGGGGGATTTAGGGGGATCTAAAAACCTGAAATGGCATAACGATTAGTTTGAAAACATGCCCTAGTTCCTGTTCCCCCAACCCCGTTCCCTTTTCCCTGTCTCCACGAATAAATTTAATTTTGCCCAACTACTTAACCGAGGTGTTCAATGCCAACAACCCAAGCTACACAAAATAAAGTGGGAATTCAGTTCACTGAAACCATGCGCGGCTACTTTTCAACGCAAATTAAAGACGACTATCAACGTGCAGCCCAGCAAGGTAAACAAGATAACTCCCCGTTTGACTTCACCGTTACTGTCACCTCCGAGGATTTGGATGTGATGCTCACCGATGAAAGCCACAAAGCCAAAATCGTTGGCAGTGTCACAGCGCCCGTTCTATCGCCTGAACCTCTAAAAGTCACCAATGGCGAATTTAACTTATTTATTATCGATCCAGACTGGGTGAATACGCGCCGCATGGTCTATCGCATGACAATGACAGCCAGCGATGGTAAAGTTTATTACTTAAATGGTTTTAAAGTTGTACACAATGATCCGGGCTTTGATATCTGGGCAGACACAACAACTCTGTATATTACTGTCCATGATGGTGACAATCTCAACGCTCCAGTGCTAGGGCGGGGAATTTTAAATATCCAGCCAGCAGATTTTCTGCGGCAGATGTCTACATTGCAAGTTACCAATACCACCAGTCTCAAGCAACAGTTGGAAGAAACCGCCCGCTTTGGTAGCTTTTTTGCTGGAGTCTTGTTCAACATTTACGGTGGAATATTTGCCCCCTCAAAAGTATTCGATCCAGATGCACCACCCCGCCAAAAGCGTCCCCTGCGGATGTCGGCTCCCCAAGTTCATTTCTTTAATACAACTGATGGTGTACAACTGCGACTAACTCGCTATCAAGGCGGAACGAAAGGGCCAGTTATGCTCGCACCAGGCTTTGGCACTTCTACCTTGGCATTTTCCATCGATACTGTTGAGACAAATCTACCGGAAGTATTGTACGCTCAAGGCTATGATGTCTGGTTGTTCGATTATCGAGCTAGCGCCGATTTACCATCTGCTACTACTCAGTTCTCTACTGATGAAATTGCCCTTTATGATTGGCCAGCAGCAGTGGAACAGGTACGTACTCTCACTGGGGCAGAAACAGTCCAAGTTGTCGGTCACTGTGTTGGTTCGATGTCTTTCTTGATGGCTATGCTAGCAGGTCTTGAAGGAGTACGTTCCGCAGTTTGCTCTCAACTTACCACCCATCCCAGAGCTGCAACCCTCAACGAAATCAGAGCTGGTTTACGTCTGGCATCGTTTCTAACAGTGTTGGGGGTAGAAACTCTTAATCCTGACTTTGATACCCATGCCGATTGGCAGGATCGTCTTTATGACATGGTTTTGAGGTTTTATCCCACCAAAGAACCTTACAACAATCCTGTTGACCGTCGGATTCTGTTCATGTACGGAGAAGTTTACAAAATAGATCAGCTCAACGAAGCTACTCACGACGCCATTCATGAGATATTCGGCCCGGCAAATATGACTTTCTTCAGACATATTTCTCTAATTTTGCGTCGAGGGCAAATAGTAGATAAAGATGGTAAAGATATTTACTTGCCTCATTTAGATCGGCTTGCAATTCCGATCGCATTTATTCACGGTGCAGATAACGCCTTTTTCCTACCTGAAGGTTCGGAAATTACTTATAAGCTATTGTGTGATAAAAACAGTAAAGACTTGTACGTGCGCCATGTCATCCCCGATTATGCACATATGGACTGTTTTATGGGTAAAAACGCAGCCAAAGACGTTTTTCCAACCATTTTGGCGGAATTAGAAAAGTTTAACTAGTTTTACTTGTTGGTTCCGAAACAAACGCCCAACAGCTTGAAGTCTATCTTCGGCTGTTGTTTGTAAAGCGGTTTTTTGTAAGGTGGGCATTGCTCACCGATATCTCAAATATTTACTTTGACGGGCAATGCCCACCCTACTATATGAGCGAAACTAATCAACTCATCAGTGAACCTCTAGCATCTACGATCGCAAAACATCCAGGTTTGGTGGAGCTATTTCGCTATCCATTAATGGAAGCAATTGTAGAGCGTCGCACCCGCAGAGTAGCTCGTGGTGCTTGCATATCGGCAGGAGAACTCAGCTATACTAGCCCGAATCAACCCGAACCCCTCAGTCCTCTAGAAGAGGCGATTTTAATTGTAGCCACGGGGATGACAGGAATCACGACTCACGACGGGCCGCTCTATAAACCAGAAGGAGGCAAGGAACTAGGAACTCCTTTTTTGAATATTGTTGCTCGTTCGGGTAGTAGTGCAGATAATTCCCAAGCCACATCCTTTTTCATGATTAATGACGAAGGCATCTGGCTGATCAAGAAACTCAAGGGACGCGAAGCTTTAGCCGCTCTTGGCGATTTGCCTCCCAAATGGGAAGACTGGACAGAGGAACACTGGCTCAAAACTGCGGCAGCTGTTAAGCATCGAATTAGCGATCGCCGTCTAGATTTCCCCCGGATCTATCCTTATTACCTTGGCTGGAACAAGCAAATTTCTAACCTGCCAGGGACAACTGTCTTTTTCCCAGTTGTCGATTGTACCCGCCAGTATATTAATGTTCTGCTCATCCTGCTATCTGAACCGGAAGGACAAAAACCCTTGTTCGTGGATGACTGGCAAAAGTTTCGACCGAAAAGCTGGGCAGATTGGAAAGCATGGATTGGTATGCATTTAGGGTTGGTTCCCTGGATTCCCTATCAACCCATCGGCGGCATCGATCGCGCCCAAGGAGGCTTTGTCAATCCTAACAACGTTGTTCCCTTGGGACTTGCTCAAACAATGCGTACTGATTACGAGTGTTTTTTCATCTTGCAGAATTTAATGCTCATCAGTCAGGCAATGGGACTTGGTAGCTGGATACACGGTTCAGTCTTCCAGCCTTACATTCTGGAGCGCAATCCAGCCAAGGATTGGTATGGTTTAGGATTCCGCATGGAAAAACCCACTCCCGCTAAAAAACGGTGGGCACCACTACCGACTCCTCAAACTAACCCCGTAGGTATTGATGGAGTGCTGGAAGGACTATGCCCGCCTTACGTGAAATCAATGGATGAAGCAGTGGATCGGGTGATCGAAGACAAATTCGGCAGCCAAGGAGCCTATGGAGATAAGGACGTATTTACCCGCCCTTACAAAAATCGCAGCAGTGGTGAAGCTTTCTTGCGCAACGCCGAACCCCACTCTAAGGAAGCTATTCAGTATACCAAAGATATCTGCAATTATATCTGGGAAACTTACGGTCGCTTCCCCGCACACATTGACGCATTTTACGTTCCTGGCATCTGGCTGCAATTCTCGAACCTGGAGATGGAATATTACCAGCAATACTACGATCCAGAATTGTTCCGCCGCCAAGCCCAGCACGATCAAATTTGGGGTAAAAAGTAACAGCTTGATTTTGATTTTGGCGTTGCTGATTTAGAGTATGAACTCACGCAAAGCCGCAGAGCCGCAGAGAGTAAGAGTTTTAAATTTCATACCTCAATTCCGCAACGTCTGGATTTTCAATAGCCGAGAAAACAATATGCTCAAAATCATTAAAATTGGTGCTATTTCCCTGATTACGATCTTGCTGGTAGCGATCGCTGGTTTTTTCTTCCTACAATCAACTTGGGTAAAGCCAGAATTTAGAACTCCCAAAGAGGCATTTCTGCACGGCAGTATCGGTACTGAGTTAATGCCTTTGCCAGTGTTTCAAATCCTGCCAGATTTATTCCCCGATAAATTTCAGCCCGCAGGTAAAGAAGCAGGAGATTGGATTCAACAATTTGGATTTATTAGAGGAAAACCCAACGAGAACGAAGGACTACCAGTAGGTTTTAATACGTCCAATTATCAACCACAATCGGGATCGCCTTCACCCACAAAATTCGTAGGCTTTAGTTGCGTATTGTGTCACTCCTCGCACATTAGAAGGTTTGAGGGAGATGAGGAGATTGTAGTCACAGGCATGGGCAGTACATCTTTAGATTTATTTGCTTGGGTTGATGCAGTCAAATCATCCCTGCTTGATGACAAACGTCTTACCCTCACAAATATTGCCCAGGCGTATGAATCCAAGTACGACAAACAATTAGGGATTTTAGAAAAAGCCACGATCGCCTTTTGGTTATCAACAGCAAGGCGGGAAGTAGCGGCTTCACTGCCTAAGTGGGACAATCCTTATACTGGCAAAGACCTGAGAAACCCTCACCTAGAACCTAACGGCCCCGGTCGCACTCAACCTTTTAGAGAATTAGTGCGCTTTGTCATGGATCGACCAGGGGCATCGGATCGGTCTTTTTCCAAACTTCCTTCCTTATACGAACAAAAAAATCGCGAATGGGTGCAGTATGATGGTAGCGTTCGAGACCGTCTCAGCCGTAGCGTTCTCGCTGCGATCGCAGCCGGAGCCAATCCAAATAACTTACTGGTGCCGGAAATTTCTCATAATGCTGTCCAAGCTATTGAGTACACGTTAGATTTAAAGGGGCCAAAATATACAGAGGTCTTTAAAGATATAAAACTAGATCCGCAGAAAGTAGAACGCGGTCGTGCTGTATATATGCAAAATTGCAGCACCTGTCACGGGTATCGCAACTCAAAAGATGACAGTTGGATCAAAGGAGAAGTTCAAGGTTTAATTACACCGATCGCAGAAATTCAAACCGACTCCGAAAGACTCAACTATCGTTACTATCAAGAACTGCCCGATGCTGTGGAGACTTACTTTCCTGAAGATCATCCCTTAAAGCCAAAGCGGGAAAACCTCAGACCGGGGCCAATGGGAGATACCAAAGGTTTTATTAATGCTCCCCTAGAATCTGTTTTTGCCCGCGCTCCCTACTTGCATAATGGTAGTGTCCTGACATTAGCAGAGTTAATTAATCTCAAACCAAGGCGTGAGATTTTTTATCGCGGAGATAATCTTTACGATCCAATTGATGTAGGATTGGCTTCACCAACAGAGCCAAACGAAAAAACCTACTATAAATTAGATACCCATGCTTTAGGTAACTCTAATAAAGGACACGATTATCCTTGGCCTTATCAAGGCGCGGGTTGGGATAAAGCTGCTTTGGAAGATTTATTGGAGTATCTCAAGACTCTTTAGTAAATAAACCGAGATCCTGATTTTTTCTCGTGAACTAGTTAAGGTCGTCATATGTCCTTTGTCATTGGGAGCCACTGCGGTGGACGGGTTCCCCGGCATAAAGCAAGTGGCGTCAACTGGCGTTCATTGGTAAAGCGTTTATGTTTCAACCTCTTGCACCCCTTATATCTTCAAATAAATCGACCACAGATAGACACAGATGTACACAGATTTTATCGGTCTCCATTGGTGGTTGTAATTAACCGAGAACTTGATTTTTTCTCGTTACCAGGTTCAACCTGGTAACAAAAGTTTCGAGATTTTGTCTCCAGGCTATTAGTAGGAGTGCAAGAATCAATTTCTTTCTTTGTGTTCTTTGTGTTCTTTGTGGTTTTTTTAAATTAAGTACATCTTCAAGAAGAATTGGTATTACTTGTTGAAGTTTTAATAATTTATTAACAACATAACTCACACAAAATTTATGCAAATTCAAAAAAAATTCCAACGTAAAGATACTGAATCAAATATCAAGAATAAGCCCTTACCGCCTGGTTCTTTCGGTTTGCCCTTGATAGGAGAAACTATTGCTTTAGCTTGGGATATCCATAGCTTTTACCGCCAGCGATTAAAAAAATACGGCCCAGTCTTTAAAACTCACCTGTTTGGTAAACCAGTCATCGTCTTTATCGGCCCGGAGGCTTTTACTTTCTTTCTGAATCAGGAATACTTTACCCGTGAGGATGGCAACCCGCAACCAGTTCGAGAACTATTAGACTGGGATGCTCTGCCTTTGTTGGATGGAGATGAACATCGCCGCCGGAAAAGGTTAATTCTCCAAGCTTTTACACCACAGGCTTTCGATAAATATATTCCAGTTATGGAACAGAATGCTGCGTACTATCTAGAGCGTTGGGAAAAGCTGGGCAGTTTTACTTGGTTAACTGAATACCGCAAAATGTGTGCTTCTTTGAGCAATGCTTTGTTTGTAGGGGGAATGCCTGGTTCAGCAAGTGAAGCTGTAGGAAAAATCATGGACACTTTTATCAAAGGTTTTTCCGCAGTTCCGATTAATCTGGGTTTTAATGGCTACGCAAAGGCACTCAAAAGCCGCGACTGGTTGCTCAATTATCTCGATCGCGCGATCGCTCAACACCAAGAGCAACCTCAACAAGATATTTTAGGAGTGCTATTAACAGCCCGTGGTGATGATGGTTCCACCCTAACCGAAGACCAGTTGCGCCGCGAAGTATTGCACCTATTTTTTGCAGCTTACTCCGGTTTTTATGTGGCGCTAACTCTTCTGTCCCTAACCTTAGCCCAACATCCGGAGATAATGGCACGCGCTAGGCAAGAAGTCAATCAATACGCTGCCGATGGTGCGTTGAATATGGAAAAGTTGCAAAAACTGGTATATCTGGAGCAAATCACTAAAGAGATTCGCCGTTTTTATCCGATTAACGCTGCTACTTTTTTCGCCAAGGTAAAGACAGACTGCGAGTATAAAGACTTCCGCATTCCTAAAGGATGGGGTGCTGTAGCAGGCATCCATACTACCATGCATATGCCACAGGTATTTTCCGAACCAGAAAGTTTTAAACCCTGCCGCTTTGCTCCAGAACAATTTGCGACTTTGCCACCAAACAGCTATGTACCCCAAGGAGGCGGCGCGAAAGACGGCCATCGTTGCCCTGGTGAAGACATGATTACAGTACTGCTCAAGGTAATGGCGGTGCATTTGCTACGTCGATATACCTGGGAACTGTTGCCGCAAAATCTGGAATTTAACCGCGATTTGTTTCCAACTCCCCGTGATGGTTTAAAGGTGCGGTTTGGCATTGATTCGCTCTGAAATAACCAGAACTTACACAAAATACATCTCTAATACCAATTCTCTAAAATTTTGCTACATATCAATCTCCGCGTCTTTTTGTCTTTGCGTCCCGCATTCCTATCTGTAACCGCCTTTTGGAGAATTAGTATAACTCTTACTCGTCCGTGCTCTTCGTGACTCGTGCGTAAGTTTTGATAGCTTGCGATCGCTGAAAGTAAAAACATAAATCAAGGTTAAAAAATGCGAATTCATCCTGTTAAGAGTGGGCTTGTTGCGATTAAAACCTGTCAGTGCTACAGCAAAGGCCATGGAGCCATGCGCCTTGTCAACACCATTCTCGATCGCAATTGGACTGAGCCTTTACCCATTTACAGTTGGGCGATCGAACATCCAGAAGGAATTATATTAATCGATACAGGTGAAACTGCGCGCACTTTAGAACCAGGCTATTTTCCTTGGTGGAATCCCTATTTTCAGTGGAGTATTAAACCATGTTTGCAACCCGAAGATGAAGTTGGTAATAGGTTGCAAGCCTTGGGTATAGAACCGGAAGATGTTCGTTGGGTGATTCTCACTCATCTGCACACAGATCATATCGGTGGTTTAGAGTATTTTCCTAATGCAGAAATTATAGTCTCTCGTCGGGAGTACGAGGTGAGCGGTGGTTGGAGCGGACAGCTAAAAGGCTATTTGAACCATCAATGGCCTAAGTGGCTAGCTCCTCGCCTGATAGACTTTGAACCCAAGCCAATTGGCCCTTTTCCAGAAAGTTTCACACTCACAAAGGCTGGGGATGTCTGCTTAATTCCTACACATGGCCATACAGCGGGGCATCTATCAGTACTGGTTCAAATTGATGGGCGATCGCTATTTTTTGCTGGTGATGCCTCTTACTCGCAACAGTTGATGTTAGAGCAGATTGTTGATGGTGTTGCCCAAGATGAAAATTCTTCTCGCCAAACTTTGCAGCGAATTTTGCAATACGTCCAAGAATTTCCTACAGTCTATCTTCCCAGTCACGACCCCGATGCTGCTCAAAGATTAGCAGAGCGAAGCATAGTGTCAGTTTAACTAGCTTGAAAATAGGGGCTAGGGGCTAGGGACTAGGGGCTAGAGAAAAGAGATTTTCATTTCCTCGTGGTGTGATTTATGACATGAGTGTCTAGTTTAACTGTTTATACATTTGCAAATTTAGATCTAAAAGGAGTTATTTCAATGAGCGATCGCTACTCACCCCTACCAGAATCATTTCTGTTTGGTGTTGCTTCTGCCGATCACCAATGCGAAGCTTACGATTCTCGTTTTGAAGATATTCGCGATGTTTGGGAACGTCGTCGCGCTCTCACACCACGCGGTCAAGCAACTGATTTTTGGAACCGCTATGCTGAAGATATTGGCCTCGCTAAATCTCTTGGTTGCAAAGCATTTCGCTTTTCGATCGCTTGGTCGCGGGTGGAACCTGAGCCAGGTAAGTTTGACGATGCAGCCTTCGAGCACTACCGCCAAGTCATTCAAACTATCCGTTCCTACGGGATGGAACCAATTGTCACTTTGCACCACTTTACCCATCCATTACACGTAGAAGGGCGAGGCGGTTTAACTGCTGAGGAGTTTCCGGCTATTTTTGCCAGCTACGCCACAGAAGCAGCTAAACGTCTGGGCGATTTAGTCCGCTACTGGATTACCTTTAACGAACCGAGTCAACTCATTTACGGCTACGTCAAACCTTGGTGGGAAAGGGCTTATTTCATGCCTCCCGGTTTACCTCGCGGTGCTTCTATGTCACAGCAGATGGCAGCAGTGGGCGATTTGATGCGCAATTTATTTATAGCCCACACTAGAGCTAGAGCGATCATTAAGCAATTCAACCCAGACGCCCAAGTCGGAGCAAATCCGATGTTGTTGGGTTTACCTCTGTGGTTGCAAAAAATAGTGGATTCCAACGTAACTCGGCTTCGCAGTAAAGAAGATTTAATTAATCAGGGCAAGCGTTTCACAGAACGAGCGTTACTGGAGAAAGGTGAAGTAGACGTAGTTATTGCTACTTTAACTGTCACCCCAGAGCGAGGAGAACAAGTGGCGTTTTCCGAAGTGTACTATCTGGCAGGCGAAACCTTACTAGTGAAGTCCCAAAGCCAGATTCAAGAACTCAGCGATGTGGCTGGTAAAAAAGTGGCAGTTATACAAGGCAGTACTGCTGAAACAAATATCTACGCACTTCTTCCTCATACAGATGTGGTAGTACTAGCAGATTATGAAGAAGCCCTCAGAGCGCTAGATTACGACCAAATCGCTGCCATCTTGGCTGATGACACAATTTTATTAGGAATAATGCAACTGCATCCGAAACAGTATCGATTTGTAAACCATCGCTTGACAGAAGAACCCTACGCCGCAGCTGTAGTCAAAGGCGATCGCTTCTTGCTTAATGCTGTAGATGTAGCAGTGCGGCGCTTCAAAGAATCTGGAGCTTGGGCAGAAAGTTTTGCTCGTTATTTCCCTGATGAACCTATACCAGAAATACCTCGGATGGGACGACGTTCTACTCTTGGTGATATCAGCGGCAGAGATAAAATAAATGACACGGGGACAAGGAGACAAGGGGACAAGGAGACAAAGGGACGAGAAGAATTCTTCCCCTACTCTCCCCCTCTCCCCCTCTCCCCCTCCCTCACTCCTCTTCTTGCCAAGCCGGGAACGCCGTTGCGTCGCATTCAAGACAGGGGTTATTTAATTGTTGCTGTGAAAGACAACGTCCCTGGATTTGGCTACCGCGATCCGAAGACGGGTGAGTTTAGTGGTTTAGAAATTGATTTAGCGCGGGCAGTGGCAGAGGAAATTTTTGGCGATCGCAATAAAATTCAGTTTCGCCCCGTCAAGACTGCGGAACGCCTACCGTTGCTACGCTCTATTGTCAGTATCTTCGATCCCTTGCAAAAGATTTTTAGCATCCTGTCAACCTCCCTAACTAGTAACTGGTGGCACCTGGGCATGGCAGGGAAATTACCGGAATTTCTCTGTCCGAAAGATTGTGTCGATCAGCAGGATTTTGTCGGTTTTGATTATTACTGGGGTATTAGTAATTTGCGAATTAATCGCGTTAAGCAGTTAATGGATGCAGCCTTCGGACGTTTCAACAATGCACCTGTCTGGTCTGGCGTGCTTTATGATATGCTCAAGTTCCACGCCAACCTGTTCCCCGGTAAAGAAATTTTGATTGTTGAGAATGGTTGCGTTGAAATCGCAGATGGTGTGAAGCGAGAAGAGTATATCCGCCAGCACTTCGCGGAAGTGCAACGGGCTTATAACGATGGCGTGAAAGTAGCAGGTTATATCTGCTGGAGTGCCACCTCTAACCGAGAGTGGGGACTGAAATTCGGCCCGGCAAGTAATTTTGGATTGTATCATATAGAACTTGATAACGATCCAGAATTAAAACGGTTGCCCACTGCCGCAGCGATCGCATACAAGGAGATTATTCAAAAGCGGGGTGTGTAAAAGATGTGGGGACAAAATGCTAGAGAATTAGAACAAAAACTTGAAGAGCTTGAGCGGTAGCACGACTTGCTCACTAATTTTCTTAACCTCTGGGGAGTGCTACTCTTAATCCCCAGTGCTAAATTGTAATTGTTTGACTTAATAAGTAAAACAACCAAATCAAACTTAAAATGTGCTTTGTAAGATCCCCGACTTTTCTAAAAAGTCGGGGATCTATGTTTTTAGTTTTTTAGTTTATTTATGTTGACTTACTTAGCAGCATCACCCTACGCCAAAAACAGCTTATATGCCGGATTCTTATTCTCATCCCAATAGCGATAGCCCAGGGTATCGAGAAATGCTTGCCACTCTTCCATCTCATGGGGAGGAACTTGAATACCGACAACAATTCGCCCGTAATCTGCGCCGTTGTTGCGGTAGTGGAACATACTAATATTCCAGTTAGGACTCATGGAATCCACAAACTTCATTAATGCACCGGGGCGTTCGGGAAACTCGAAACGATAAAGTAATTCATTGTGAGCAAGGGGAGAACGTCCACCTACCATGTGCCGCAGGTGCAGTTTTGTGAGTTCGTCATCGGTTAAATCGATAGTTTTGAAACCGCACTCTTCAAAATTTGCAACCATCTTTGCCCTATCAGCACGCTTTTCAATTTGCACGCCTACAAAAATATGTGCCTCTTGTTCATCGGCAATGCGATAGTTAAACTCAGTCAGATTGCGCCTGCCCATGCATTGACAAAACTTACGCAGACTACCCGCCTCTTCCGGAATTGTGACTGCAAAGATGGCTTCGCGGCGTTCGCCCAACTCTGCTCGTTCTGCGACAAAACGCAAGCGATCAAAGTTCATATTGGCACCGCAAGCAATTGCAACTAAAGTTTGCCCCTCGATTTGTTCTCGTTCCACGTAGGCTTTTGCACCAGCGATCGCCAATGCCCCCGCCGGCTCTACAATTGATCGCGTATCCTCGAAGACGTCTTTAATTGCCGCACAAGTGTCATCTGTGTCAACCAGAATAATGTCATCCACATATTGCTGACACAGATGAAAGGTTTCTTCACCTACCTCTCGCACTGCCACACCATCGGCAAATAAACCCACCTGAGACAAGCGTACTCGTTTTCCGGCTTTGAGGGATTGATGCATGGCATCAGCATCCACTGGCTCAACCCCAATAATCTTAATTTCTGGGCGCAATCGTTTCACGTATGCCGCAATCCCAGAAATTAATCCGCCACCCCCAATCGCCACAAAAATTGCATGGATGGGTTTTTGGTATTGCCGCAGAATTTCCATCCCAATTGTTCCCTGCCCGGCAATTACATATGGATCGTCAAAAGGGTGAATAAACGTCAAGCCCTTTTCCACTTCCAATTTCCGGGCGTAGGCATAGGCATCGTCGTAAGTATCCCCATGCAACACCACCTCGCCTCCACGTGCTTTGACTGCATCTACCTTCACTTGGGGCGTAGTTACTGGCATCACAATAATTGCCCGCGTTCCCAGGCGACGCGCACCAAGAGCCACTCCCTGAGCATGGTTGCCAGCCGAGGCAGCAATCACACCTTGTGCTAACAAGTCTGGTGGCAGGTTCACCATTTTGTTATAAGCACCCCGCAGCTTAAAGGAAAATACTGACTGCATATCCTCACGCTTGAGCAGAAGCTTATTATTGAGTCGTGCTGAGAGGTTTGGAGCAACTTCTAGTGGTGTTTCCTGGGCAACATCATACACGCGGGCAGTCAGAATTTGTACCAAATAATCGCAGAGCATGGGTGTAAAAAGGATAGCAGATGCCGGATAAAGTACAATTTTACGCCAGTTGTGTACCTGTTTTGTGGAAACGAACTATTCTTACTTTACTAAGTTATTTCCGACTCATCTGCTGTAGGTGCTGTTTTGGCACGGAGCAGAAACTTATCTTCTCCTCGCACCTCCATTCCTACAACCGCAACTGTGCATCTGGATTATTTTCAGCAAGTTGCTTGAAGGCGATCGCTATGTACTTGCTGCTGAACTAGTACAGCTTGAGTAAGCTAAAGAAAGACAACAAAGCGATCGCTTATTACCAAGATCAGGCGATTAAAAAGGCTCTATCAGTGGATCAGCAGCGGCAAGCGCTAAAACACAATGCTTCAAATAATGATTTTTTTTCTGATTATTGGGCTAATTATCACAGGAATTTTAATCTATCCCGTCTTAAATAAACAGCGACGCAACCGTCTTCAGCGCCGTCCTTTCCCGCCACTTTGGCATGCAATTATTGAGAATAATCTTCCTATTTACCTCCGTCTTTCTGCCACTGAACGCAGACAGTTGCATGGACGTATTCAAGTTTTCTTAACAGAAAAACAATTCATTGGCTGTCAAGGATTGCAAGTGACAGAAGAAATGAAGTTGACTATCGCTGCTGTTGCTTGTTTGCTTCTTTTGAATGAACGAGGAGAATATTTTTCTAAACTTCGTTCGATTTTAATTTATCCCAGTACTTATGTGGTTACTGAAACTGTTGCGAGCGGAGATTATGTTGTCGAAGAAAGGCGCGTGGCAAGATTGGGAGAATCGTGGAGTCGTGATCAAGTAGTGTTGTCTTGGGAACAGGTGCAACAAGACATTGGTAACTGGAGTGATGGGCATAACGTTGTTTTGCATGAATTTGCCCATCAGTTGGATCAAGAGGATGGGAAAGCAGAGGGGGTTCCGATTTTGCCAAGAAAATCAGACTATCCCACGTGGGCAGAAGTGATGGCAGAAGAATATCAATTACTTTGTCATGATGTTCAACAAGGTGTAAAGACTGTAATGGATAGTTATGGTGCAACTAATCCCGCAGAATTTTTTGCCGTAGCAACTGAGACTTTTTTTGAGAAACCACAGCAATTACTAAATCTGCATCCGGCACTTTATAAGTTACTGCAACGCTACTATAAAGTAGATCCTGTGCAATGGGTTTGAATATTAGTTCAATGCGATCGCTTTGCTACTTTGAAGGTGCGTTAGGCTGGGTACACCGCGATCTAACTACAACAACTCGTGTCGTAACCACAGCTTATCGAGATCTAACTACAACAACTCGTGTCGTAACCACAGCTTGTGCGTTGGTAACAGCAGGTTAAGTTGAAGTAATAAAAGATATTAATTTTACTGCGTTAATCCAACCTAAAGTTACTAGGAAAGTATGTTGAGCTTATGCCTAGCCTCTAGGCGAAACAAAATTTTTGAATGATGTCAACACAGGATTAGGGTTGGTAACGTGATTTGTATAGATGGCAGTGCTAACGCTTTTAGCAATATTGTCAAGAACATTATCTTCAGATAGAAGCTCAGATAAGTCCTTGTCAATAGAATTTGCTACATATGCTAAAACAGTAGTCACTACTGGTAACCACAAGGCTATTAAGTCATTTATAGATCTATTTTTAGCATTGGCTGTGCTAGGAGTAAACGCAACTTGTGCCAAATCAGTTCTTTCATCAAGAATTGATTCCAGACATCTTCCAATAACAGCTATCAAAAAGTTTTTGAAGCGAAGATTTCTGAACAGAGAAATTTGCTTCTCTTCTAAGCTAAGTAGTCTATTGCTATTATACTTTGTCTTAAGTTCTAGCTTTCGAGCATCTATGGACTTTGATAGTGTGTGTACGAAAAGGATATGTCTAGCTTTTTTATCTTTAAAGGCTTGTTCGTAAGAGCTACGACGCTCAAATAACGAATTTTTCCCTCTACTAGCACTCTGGAATTCACCAGAAAATGCAAGCAGAGGTTGAATAACTTGTTCAATACCTAATCCAACTGATGATGAGCTAAATCCCCGCTTCAATGAATAGTCATAACCTAAATTTTTAAATTCCTCAGCAATACGTTTTTGTTCAGAGCTATTGCTATACTGATCCCAGGTTGTGATTTCATTTTGCGTGTTGTTATATTTAACTATTTGATTAATAGTATTTGCGTCAGAACATTGAATAACACGACATAAAACTTTTACTCCTTTCAAGTCATTCTTAGTTATATCTACCGAACCAATAGAACCAGTAGTTTGAGCACCATTAATAATAGAAATTCCTTGAAGAGCCGTGTTGATTGACTTACCTTCATCAAAACTTAGGGTCAGAATAGTGATTCCATTATTGTATACCCAAAAATTATTTGGATCGCTTTCTGCGGATTGACGAATACCCGTATTAATTTTCCGACGTTTAGTTATTCCTAAAAAACCTCTATAGTTTGCAGAAAAAAGGTCATCACCATATTTCTCTCAACCACATCCCAGGAACAGAGAGTATAGCGGATTTCCAAGATGGTCCTTCTTCAGTAAACTCAACTTTAGCAGGACATATAATAGTTTCCTTTACAGCAATGGATGATTCTTGTGCAGAATAAAGTCTATCAAGTGTTTCAGTTCCCAACTCACGAAAGAAAACTTTAACATTTAAATCTCTTAATAAACTTTTTTCAAGATAAGCAGCAGCAGTATTTAGTTCCTTAGATACATTTACAGATTCTGGGAGATTATGAACATAGAGCAAGTCAATCTGCTCTATATCCCCATTCTCTAAAGCCTTTCGGCAATCGACTATAATGGCTCTCAGTTTTTCTGGAACTTCATTTAAATCTCCTGTCAAGAGCCAAGCAGATGCAGTGTTTAGGTCAGATGCTTTGTTTGCAGGAGCACTATCAACTTTTTTAGAAGTGTAGTAACCTTGAGCAAATACAATTCTCTTCATGTCCCAATCAAGGTGTATAAAATCTATTTTCTTATCATTACTATCGTCTGTAAGAGAATTAATAGCTAACTGCTCCATGTCTGGGCAATCTAAGTAAAGAGCCATTGCCCATGCTAAGTACGCATTTCCTTCACCAAAATTTTGAATAAGAGATGTATTTGCTTTAAAGGCATTTAAATAGATCATAATGTTCGTTCAGAAAGTCTTGTATTCATGATAGTTAGCTCTTAAACTTAATTGGTAGAGTAGCTCCAATTAGAGCTTGCTGCACTAGCTATATGGAATGAATTATGCGATCGCATTTATGTATAATTTTGGATAAAAGCGATATCTGAGGACAAGCCGTTGCGCGTCTGTGCAAGCGTTAACCTGTACACCCCTGTCTGAAGTTAACCCAACTATAATTAATAAGCAAGAGGCTCTCAGAGAAGAACATGACGACAGTTTCTATCTTGCCAATATCTGATGCAAATGGTGAGAGAATTTATCGAGCGATCGCAGGAGATAAGCAATCAACTGGCAGAACCGCAGGTGAAGCATTGGATGCTTTGACGGCTCAGTTAGAAGGTGACGAATTCAATGCATTACTAGTGATCCAAAACTTTTGCCCTGACTGGTTTTTTAGTGTCGAGCAGCAAAAGCGTTTATCTGAGTTAATGAATCTCTGGCGTTCTGCCCGCGATCAAGGACAAACACTCCCGCCCGAACAGCAAATAGAGCTAGATAGTCTTGTTGAGGTTGAATTGAAAGCTGCCACAGCTAGAACAGCAATCTTGTTGCAGCAGGCGATCGCAAGCATGAATAAACACAGCGATCGCAGATTTGTTCAAACATAGCTGACGATGATTATTATCAATCATAATCCGCTTGTTTTTTGTTTATTTCTGCTCAAACTCAGCCAATATTTGTTGAATTTCTTTTGCTGCAATATTTTCTTGCTCAGATTTGGAGTGAATAGTAACTAAGATAATATTGTTGCTGGTTTTAAGAGAATATATCAACAGATATTCACCACTCTTACCATTTTGGGCATTGAGTCGAGAACCCCAAAAAACGAAAATAAAGGCTGAAAAAGCTTATCTTATATAAGTTTAACCTTTTAATTCTCTGTTTTAACCAAACACAAGAAGGTTACAAGCAGACGTAAATTAGTACCTATTTACTAATTAATACAGTTAGAACTTAAATACCAACTTATAATCTAAAGTTAGTAAAACTGAAAAATTTGATCCAATACCCTACAAGCATAAGTGACCAAATCAATACAGATATAAAGACATATGCTTGCATTGCCAATAGATGTAAAGAAAGCATTCTGTTTTTTAAGAGGAGAGAGATAATTATTAAAAATGACAACTGTTTTTTAAGAATGATTACGTTTAAACATTAATATGTAAAATGAGTAATTTTGCTACCCTATTGCATTTTATAATGGTCTTAAAATTTTCATTATTTACATCATCAATACGACCAAAGCACCATGAAGAAAATACTTTTTACTCTAAGCGTTTTTTCTGGAGTAGCGTTATTAGCTATTTACTTTCTTCCGTACCAACACGCTGTATCTGAAGCCAAACAAATTGCAGATTTAAGACTACTCTGTCCAATTGCAGCGCTCTTAGGAGATCCTCTAGGATGTTCACTAGGAGGAGGATTCATTCAAAAAGGACTTCAACAGAAAGTCTCACTTTGGACTACATGGCTATTTATATTGGCTTCTATATCCTTCGTTTGTTTATTTATTGGCTTAATATTACCTAAGTATAGCGATATAAAGAAAAATCTTTGACAGCCATTATATCGATCACTACACTCAAAATATAATCACGGTAGGCCAGTCCGTAAAATTATAAATTTATATTCTATAAATACATGACAATTAAACTACATAGCAAAAATCTGAATCAGGAAAAAATGATAGTAGTTTTATATCAATCTTGTAGTGGAGAGATGAAGTAAATACATAAGCTCAAATAGCAAATTATAATGTAATGTTGATAAAAAGATAAGAACCCAATATACTGGCGGTAACGCGAACTTTTGTTGCGTCAAGTTTCACCATATGTATGTACTGAATACTTCACCCAAACCCTAATCACTGAAAGTTGTAAAACGGAAAAAATGAGCTTGCTGTCTCTGGGCGCAAGTCGCAGAATCAACGCACATATGAGGATGTGTGATCGCAGGAATATTTCTTCTTCTGTATAGGAAAACCGACTTCAGGTATGTGATCGCCTGATAATTCTCCAGCTTGAAATAGTTCAATAATTTTCATTGACTAACTTTCAGCCACCCAAAAACCTGCTCTACTGTCAAATCTAGTGTTAAAAATTTTGGCATGGGCAGGCGATCGCTAAGAGTGAGTGACGGAGGAAGTACTGTAGTCATAAACAAAAGCGCGATCGCGTTGCTACTGAGCCAAAATTTTATTAATAATATATATTCTTAATTTTCCCCTGATTTAATGGCAGTAAATATAGATGAATAATCTTCGTGAGCAAATGACATTTTCATTGCCATATCTAAAACTTTGCGCACACCTTCTATACTGCTGACATTTAAACCAACTGTTTTTGCTTCATCGATAAAGAAATCAATATCTTTCATCAAGTGTTTTGTCGGAAAATTGGGATTGGCATAATTGCCATCTAGCATTCTTGCCAATTTTTTATCAAAAGTGGGTGCATAAAGAGCGCTCTGACGCAGAACGTACATCAAAGCATCCACATCAATGCCATAACGCTGAACAAAACTAAGGCTGAGGGCAAAAGCTGCTGTCTGGGAAGCAATTAGTTGATTTAACCCCAGTTTAAGTGCTGCCGCAGTTCCCACAGGCCCTACAAGTAAAGGTTCTGGGCCAAAATATTTAAATAGCTCTAAGTAGCGCTGATATTGTTCTTGACGTGCGCCTACCATGACAATTAAATTACCAGCTTTTGCTTCTGGGATGCTACCAAGAACAGGCGCTTCTATATACTCTCCACCTGCGGCAACTACTGCATCTCTAATTTCTCTACTTTCTGTGGGAGTAATAGTTCCCATTTGAATGATACTGCGCCCCGCCACAGCTTGCGAAGACCGATCTGAAAGCAACACACTATAAATAGCTGCGGCGTTAGTAAGCATCAGAATTACACAATCAGCAGCACGAATTGCTTGATAGGGCTTTGTGACAACTTCTGCACCAGCTGCTTTTAAGGGTTCCAACTTTTCTGGGGTGCGGTTGTAGGCAATTAGTTCCACATTTGCTTCTAACAACTTCTGCGCCATCGGCAGTCCCATTAATCCAGTCCCCAGAAATGCTACCTTCATCTTCTACATTCCTTTGGTTGAGCGATCGCTTTTCGTTCTAAAAAATTATATTTAGAGGCTAGAGATTAGAGGCTAGAAGCTAGTAAATTAAAAAGTAAATATTTTGTAGACGCGTAGCGGCTTCCGCAGGTATTCTGCATTTTTAATTTTGAATTGATTTATCCTAGTCCCTAGCCCCTAGTCCCTAATTATCCTCCTGCGGCAAAAGTAACCATAATCATCACGGAAAGTAAAATACCGGGTATCAGTAGCACAATTAGCGTTAACAAGTCATGAGTAGTCATAATTCTTACCTTTTAATTGTCTCCTTTTTCACTTTCATTAGTGTGATGCTAAATTAACTATTACTCAACTACTTTAATAGAGTTTTAACTTATCAAATAGACTCTTGTTCTAGCATAGTAAATCCCTTTAGTGGTTGGGAACTTTCTGTTTGCCTGAGTCCTTTACTTTGGAGTAAAACACCAAACCCGCCTAGCCCCAAGGGATCTACAAGCTGGTGTAAGGCATCGCGACGACGTAACATTTGGGAGATGGACTTTTCTTTGTGAGAGAGTGAGGCAATGCGATCGCCCAAACCCAGCATCATCAAAAATAGTTCTTGTCGCGTAAAACTAACTTTATTTAATCCGCAGCCCTCACCCCATCTTTCCAAAGCAGTAAAGTCAACATGAGCCGTGATATCTTGTCGTCCAACATTGATATAGGGATTGTGATGGCGTTGATGATGCCAGTAGCATTGTAATGTGCCTTGCGATCGCCTGGGATTGTAGTAGCTACTAGCAGGATAGCCATAATCTACAGTTAACACATACCCCCGCTGCAAACGGTCTGCTACTACACCTAACAAATTCAAAGCCGCTAAATTTACCTCACTGCGGTAGCCTTCTGGATAAACATTTTCTGTAAACTGAATGCCAACCAAATCAAAATATTCAGCCAATTTTGGTGTAGAAAGTTCACCCGTAACTTCCACGAATGGTGAAGGGGATGAATCGGAGAGGGGGGGAGTCGGAGAGTGGGGGAGTGGGGGAGTGGGGGAGTGGGGGAGTGGGGGAGTGGGGGAGTGGGAGAATTCAGAATCAAGAATATTCCTTCTGCCTACCTTCGGTAGGCGCGCAGCGACTTCTGCAAGTAGCCACTTCGTGTCTACTGCCTCCTGCCCTCTGCCTTCTTCTGTCGTGACATAAATTTCTCGCAGTTGCCCTGGTTCTAAAATAAACTGATGCACTGGCAAAGCATCCACCAACTCGTTTGAAAAAAAGCAACCTGTAATTGAGCTATTTGGTATGTCTTCTAAACTACACCAGCGTAATTTAAATTCTTGCAAGCGTTCCTGTTGTACTTGCCTTAAAGCTGGTGACTTTTCCACAATTATGTACTCCAGCGCTGCAAAAAAATCTGGATAGCGCTGCTGTACATACTTTAAAATATCTAATGCTAAATGCCCCTGCCCTGCACCCATTTCAACCAGAGAAAATGGTACAGGTTGCCCCAGAATTTCCCACATCTGAGCAAATTGTTCAGCCAGCAATTCGCCAAAGTCTGAGCCAAGGTGAACAGAAGTAAAAAAATCACCCTGCTTGCCAATATTCACTGCCTGAGTGGAATAATAACCGTATTCTGGGTGGTATAGCACCAAATCCATGTACTCGGCGAAAGTTATTCGCTTGTGGGGATTGGTAGCAATGCGATCGGCTATAACTGCACACAGTTCTAGATTAGAGTCCATAATTTTATAATTTACACATTTTATAAATAGCTTGCAGCGTGCTTTAGTAAAACCGTGCCAAGCAGTTACAACTGATGCACTCATTAAGTAAATCATTTGTAGTATGAGCTATCTCATAGAAGCAATTGGCGATGCTCTCTAAGATAGGGATAAATCAAATGAATTGGAGTAATTTTCAAGCTCTAATTACTCCTATTTTTTAGCTTAATTCCTAAATTAGAAGTTTACTAAGGAGTGAGATATGCTGAGTCAAAAATCTATAGATATAGTCAAATCTACAGCACCAATATTAAAACAGAATGGTTTACAAATTACTAACAAGATGTATGAAATTATGTTTTCTAACCATCCAGAGGTAAAAGAAAAATTTGATATGTCGGCTCAAGCTGATGGTTCTCAACCTGCAAGGTTAGCATCTGCAATATATAATTATGCTAGTAAAATTGACGATTTATCTGCGTTAAAACCAATGGTTGAAAGGATTGCCAATCGCCATGTGCAAACTCATGTTTTACCAGAGGAATATTCGATTGTCGGCTCAAGTTTATTGCAAGCGATGCAGGATATATTAGGTGAAGCAATTACCGACGAAGTGATGGCAGCTTGGACAGAAGCTTATCAAGCTTTGTCTGATATATTTATTGCCAGAGAACACGATATTTATCAAGAACAAAAGAGCGTTATTGCCCCATAAGCAAAACTTGGTGACTTGATGGCGCGATCGCCTATGACGGGCTTTGCTCATTGCCCAGCATCTCGCCAGCAATTGAAGGCTTTGGCTACTGTAATCGGAGTTGATGCCGATAGGTTAATGCAGATGTTATCACCTGCTGGGGTGGGGATGAGAATGGAGCCTATTCGATTATGTGCAGCTTGTGATGCTGAGTCGGCTTGTCTCACCCCAATAATAATATTGTGTTTAGCCCAACTTTTTCACCAAATAGTTTTAATAGTAGTTAAAGCTTGAATTCGCAAATCACAACATTTCTTGACGCGCTTGAGCAATATTTTCTTCAGTAATATCAACTTTTAAATCAGCACATAATCCTTTAACAGTTTGTAAAGGAGTCTTAGGAGTCGTTTTTTGAGATAAAAATTCTGCAAAATCTAATAGTTGCTGCTGTTTGTCAATAGGTAACTGGCGTAATCTTTCTAACACTGCTTGCTCAATATTCATCTAACTTCCTCCTAATTTAACTTTCCAAAAGGGCTTTAATCTCTGCCATGATTTCAGCTACTCGCCTATCTTTTTCTAAGATATCAGCCATTAACTGTTCAGGCGGTAAATGCTCAAAATCCTCCTGACTATTCGGGTTTTTGCAGTCAAGATTATAAATTGCCTGGTAAATAGCATTACCTTTTGCTTTCTCATCCTTAGCAATCTCGCGCTTGCCTCATCATTGTTGATGAAACTTTTCAGGCGATCGCCCATAAAATTTTCAGTCTTCTGCCCAATCTCACCAGCGATAAGGCGGTTGAATGGTTCGTTTCTGCTAAGTTTCACTTAATACTGATATTACAGCAACCATTATGGGATAAATAACATCAGTAAGTAACTATATAAGTTAGTTATGGATTACGCAAAGTCAATGAAGTTAGGTGGCGAAATCGTTTATCCAGATGAATGCAATTTTTCTTCCTCAAAAAAATTATTGTTATGTTGCTGTTTTTGTGGTTAAGAAGTTTTTTTCAAAAAAGGTGGCATTAGAAAACCTCGTTTTGCTCACTTTCCAGGTACAGATCCTAAACAAGTAGAAGAATGCGAACTGAGAGTATCATCTTATTCTAAGAATACACAAATAAATAGTTCTATTGAAGATAGAGGTCAAAGAGCAGCAATATTTCAACAGTACTTCATAAGTCTGATTTATATTGAAAACCAAAAAATTATTGATGACGTAAATTTTGAAAACTGGATTAATTTAGTACAAATTCAAAATATCCAAGTGATCAATAATATTACCAAAAATTGTACACAATATTTTCTAAATCATCAAAAAGGAATAAAGGAAATTTATTGTGTTCCTCTAATACAAATCAATGATAATAAAAATTTACTGCAACAGCGCATTGCTTTAGAAGCGATTGATTACCTATGTGTAAAGTCTAGTTTGCATTTGTTGGAGTATGTATTGCATTACAGTATTTACAAGTTGTATGAACATGAGCGACACAAGCTATTTAAACAAGAATTTACAATAAAATATATAAATAAAATATGCCAATATACAGTAAAAATTATTATGTTTAACCCTTGGTTAGAAGCATTTGAATTAATAAAGGATAGACAATTCAATCACAAAATTATTGATACAGGTGAAAAAATACTTTCAAATCATGCTCAAGTGACAGTTTTAGAATCTCAAGCATATAACGCATCCATTGGTAAATCAAGAGAACATAAAAACGGTGGATACTCAGGAACACACAATACAAAAACCAAAGTTAGCACAGGTGTAACACTTAGTACATCAGTTCAAAAATTAATAGATACTAGGTTGTTAAGTAAGATTTTTCAACTAGATAAATACAAATATGGACTGCAATTAAGAATAACTAGTGAAGGTAATATCAGACTTAACGAGTTTTTACCTTCAGGTATTAAATCCCACGGAACTCTTGCACATATAACTGGTATACATTATGAGACTTACGCTAATCAAAATATAAGAATATTTGATTGGGAATATTACGATAATTTCAAAAATCGCGATCCAAATTTAGATAAACAAATTAAGATTCATTTAGCTAAGTGTAATCTAGAGGTTATAAACTTCTTAGCTTATTATCGGAGTTTTGAAATTAATGAAGATGTAGGAGAGGTAAGAAAAATGGGTAAGAACAAACGTAAGAAAATCAAAGCTAAGTATATAAAGTGATACTGATAGAGTAAACACCTGTTTATGCGACTAGCTAGAACTGTTGACACAAGAGTATTTTAAAAAGCCCGTGACGAGGATTGAACTCGTGACCTCACCCTTACCAAGGGTGTGCTCTACCACTGAGCTACACGGGCAAGTTTGAACTAAAAATTAAAGATATAAAATCAATTTTTAATTTTACATTTTTAATTTTTAACTTTTTAGAGGTGGGCCGGGCTGGATTCGAACCAGCGTAGGCGCTAGCCAACGGATTTACAGTCCGTCTCCATTAACCACTCGGACACCGACCCGTGAGACCCACGATTAATTATCTTAGCACAATGTTCTAGAAACTCAAGTATTTTTTCAAAAAAGTGGGGAGTAGGGATTAGGAGACGCGCAGAGGTTGAGACGCGGTGACGCGGAGAAATTATCAAACATATTCCCCGCGTCTGCCTTAATGATAAGTCTCTAAGCAGATATGATAATACGCGTTCTCTAACTCAACAATTCCCCAGTTTCTTGGAGTGCGTGCAAGCGATGGTATATTCCACCATGACGCAATAGTTCTTGGTGGCTACCCACTTCGACAATCTTGCCTCGATCCAAAACTACAATTTGATCTGCCTCTCTGACTGTACTCAGACGGTGGGCAATAATAATTGTGGTACGAGTTCCTTGGAGCGATCGCATTGCCAATTGAATGGAACGCTCAGATTCGTAGTCGAGGCTGGAAGTCGCTTCGTCAAAGATGAGTACGTCTGGTTCTACCAGCAATGCTCTGGCAATTCCCAAACGCTGTCTTTGTCCACCAGATAATCTTACACCCCTCTCTCCAACCACTGTGTAGTAACCTTGGGGTAGGTGCTGGATGACTTCATCAAGTCTGGCGATTCTACAGGCTTCCTCTACCTGCTCAAAAGTGGCATCAGCTCTGCCATAAGTTAAGTTATCCAATAAAGTACCGTTAAAAACATCTACCTCTTGGTGAACGATCGCTAGCCGACGTCGATAATTTCTTACATCCAAGGTGCGAATATCTTGTCCATCAATCAAAATTTGACCTTGATTTGGTTCAAAATACCGCAACAGCAACTTCACTAATGTTGATTTGCCCGAACCCGATCGCCCTACCAATGCAACTGTTTGGTACGGCTCAATCAAGAAGTTGATATCTTCTAAAACTCGGCGGCTAGGTTCGTAGCCAAAACTAACGTGCGAGAATTCGACTTTCCCGGTGAATTTATAAGGTGATTCAGCAGTTTCGTGTCGTGCTTCCAAAAGACTAACCGCATCAACTCCCGATGGTTCTTGGAGAAATTCATGAAATCGCACCATAGAGGTGTAACGACGAGCAAAAATCTCTGCTAGGGTACTAATCGGTTCTAACTCTGCATAAGCCATACTCGAAAGAGTTAAGGTCATGATAAAGTGACCGAGAGTAATCTGTCCGTTTACTGTCGCTGCTAGCGTCAAACCCAAGATTATAAATACGCAAAACTGGATGATAGTGCGCTGCCAAGTTTGTAGTCTGACATAACCTCTGTGGATGCGATTATCAACTACAGTTAGTTCGCGTTCTAAACGTAGTTTTTGCCGTTGTCGTTCTTTGGCTTCTGTTGCAAATGCTTTTACTGTTTTGATATTACTGATAATTTCCGAAGTGCGGCTTTCAGTATTTTCCATGTATTTATCTAGACGGTTATCATGCCAAATTAGCCGCTTTAATTTCTTCAGGGTAAAGCCAAGGATAACCACAAAAGAAATTAGATATAAAATTGCTATTCGCCACTCCACAAACCAAATAAATACAAAAATACCTAATACTCGAAAAAGCTTCGGAATCATCTGTCCGGCTATTTCGGGATAAGTCCACGTGTGATTAGCAACACCTCTAGCTACTCGTCCGGAGATACGTCCGGGGTTATTTTCGTCATAAAATTCTAGTGGTAAAGTCAGAACTTTCTCAATCGCTTTTTGATTCTGATCCCGACGCGCTCTTAAGGCAATATCCCAGTGAAACCAACTGGTTAACCAAGGCTGTGTCGGCGCTCTCAAGACGGTGACAATGAAGATTAAACCTAGTAATACACCTAATGATAGAGATTTTCCCACTGGGTAATTAATAATTTCTGCAATTGTGGCGATCGCTCCCTGAAGTGGTTTATCTAACGGTTGATTGGACAAAATATTTAAAATTTGCCCGATCGCATAAGGTACAACCAAATCGATAATCTCGTAAGCACTGGTTGCTGCAATACTAAAAATACTCAGCTTCCAGTAAGGACGAAAATAATTGAGAATATCTCGAAAGTTTGCCATGATGCACACTATCCAAGAGTGTGAGCCTGTTACTCTGGAATTTTTATACTACAATCATATTACATTGTAGTCAAGAGGCTAATGAGCAAATCATACTTTTGAAGGAGGCAAGGGAACAAGGAACAGTAAAGGAATACAGCGATTTCAGTCATGTTGCAAAATGGCTAAATTTGTACTAATGAATCTCCTCTCGTAGTTTTGTAGCTTCCTGTTGAAGTACTTTGGTGCTCTTATTCATAAAGTCTAAGATCAGTGCAAGTTCTTGATCGCTGTAGTTTGAGTACAACTCAGCTATCGCTTGTCCCATTGAACCGAACAACGGAGCAATCTGACGCTCCATTTCTTCTTGAATGGGCTGGATGATAACTTGCCGCCGATCGCTTGGATCTCTTTCACGCCTCACAAAGCCAGCCTTTTCAAGTCGATCGACAACACCCGTAATCGCTCCAGTAGTTAATCCTGTTCGTTCAGCAAGTTCGCCTGCGGTGATTGCCCCTGTTTGAGCAAGGATATCTGCACACTTGTGATCGGTGGTATTCAGTCCGAGTTTTTCTGCGATCGCACTATGGAACAGCACAGTTGCTGCACTGAGTTCCCGCCCTGCCCAATTCAGTGCCTCGGCTAACTCGGCACGTTTTAATTGCTCGCTTGGCATCATCTCATATCTCCGCTCATACCATTTTGGATTGTAGATTTTGGATTTTAGATTTTGGAGCCACTGCGCTCTTGGAGATTTCTTTGTTGAGTGCAAGTGACATGATTGTGAAACATTTACTATATGAGCGTTTCAGATTTCCATCTGTCGCAATTATTGTTCAAATTGATATTAGTTGTTAATTAATTTAGCTACTAAGATGTTTCTAAAGTAAGATATAAATAATTTAAGAATATTAGATACTAAGATTGTATCACCAATAAGGAAAAATTTATGCCACTGAGAATTACCCAATTCGCCAGCCTTTTGCTGCTGGCAGGAACTCTGCTTCCATATACGCTCTTGGCATCTGCAAAAACTACCTTTGCAGGTGAGGCTCATACGACATCTGCTCAAAAAGTAGACGAAACTGCGATTCGGCAAGTTGTGCAGAAAATGCAGGATGGACAAAATTCCAAAAATGGACAGATGTTCGCCTCTGCGTTTGCCAAAGAACACGACTACATTGTCATTGATGGTAAATTCTTGCCGAATCAAACACGGGAAGCGAATGCTCGCGCACACCAGGCGCTCTACGATGGCGATCGCACAAGTTCTCTAGGGGGTAATCTTGGAGAAGTAGGTATAAAGCTAAACGTTGCGAAAATCCGCTTCTTAACTCCCCAGGTAGCAATAGCCCATATTGAAAGCCAATCCTATCTAAAGAGTCAGCCAGACAAAAGAGCGAACAATATTATCACCACCGTGATGCAGAAACAGCAAGGCAAGTGGGAGATTGTGGCATTTCACAATGCTCCGGTGCAAAAAACCGAAGGAGACGATTTCGGCTTTGTGATTGACATTCAAGGACTCACACAGAAAAGATAGATGAGGAATACGCGATGAGTTTACAAACATCTCCAATACTTACCTCAAATCCGACTGACGAGACTGCTATTCGCGCAGTTGTGCAGCAAATGGTTGATGCTTGGAGGAGAAGCGATGGTACTGCCTATGCTGCTGTGTTTACCGAAGATGCAGATTACATCGCCTTCAATGGTACACACTTCAAAGGACGTCAGGAGATTGCTTCTTCCCATCAGCAACTTTTTGATACGTTCTTGAGGGGGACGGATCTCAAGGGTGAGATCAAGAGTATGCGGTTTTTAAGTTCCGAAATAGCTTTGGTACACGCAAATTACAGAATAGTCGATTCCTGGCGAACAGAGGTTTCATCAATGCGAGAGTCGATTGAGACTTTTGTTGCCGTCAAACGTGACAATGGATGGATTTTAACTGCATTTCATATTACTAGAGTGCAGCATCGTAACTGGTTGCAATGGGTGCTATGTGTGATCGCCTCTGGCGGGTGCGGCGGGGGCAGCAGCGAAGCTGCCGCTATCCCCGCTCGCACCATCGCCTTACGTTTTAGTCGTTAGCTAAAATTTCTCCATTCATCCTTAAACCCCTGTTGGAAAAAATTCCAAGCGATATCGATAAAGAGCAACTGGACGAGAACCAGCTTTAAAGTAATCTGGATCTTGCGGTGAAAGGTAGACAGCAGTAACTTGATCTGCTTCTATTGCTGGGTTTGATGTTGGTAATTTGCGGTAGGCTGTTGTGGATTCTACAGAGTTGAAATAGGGACTTTTACCACCTTTAAATAATTGTTGAAACACTTCTGTAGCAATAAACCTGCCATCAGATGTAGTTTCTGTAGCCCGTGCAGAAACAATGGAAACTAACTGGCGTTCGCCCCTTAAAAAAGTAATTTGACGATTGGGTGAATCTGGATCGACTTTAACTGATAAAACTGCTGTTTCACCTAAATAAGCCCGTGCCAAATTTAAGCCATTAAATACCCTATCCGCCACTATTGCTGCTTTTTCGCTTGGGCGAGGAAGAAGTTTTAACCCAGAAACAAAGCTTTTTTCTTGCACAAATCGCACTGGAAAACTAATAGGAACTTGGAGATATTGACGATTACCTTCAAATCCGGGTGTAACAATATCAGGAGCCAAGGGTGCAACTAAATCTACAAGTGTGCTTTTTAAGAGCCAATCACCCCCCATCCAATCAGGATAAGCTAAATCTCCCACTGCTGGTTGAACTGAAGATATTTTCTCCCATTTCGGAAAATTCTCTAAATGCTCGGTTAATTCTCCTGCTGTTGCTTCTGCTGTTCCCAGCAGGAATAAAAATATCAAGCAAAAACTCCAAATTACCCTCATAGCAATCATCAGATCTCTAACACGGGTGCAGGTTGCCATACTTCTCCATACTGTTTTCGCAGAGCCTGCCAAGCTTCTACCTGCCCTGGTTCATATTCACCCGGCTTCCCCCACTGTAAAAATAAACTCAAAGCAGGCTCCTGTTTTTCATCTAACAATCGAACAGCATAGGTAGTAAAATTGCCTCGTTTGGCTTCGCCTGTTTCAAATTTCACTTCCGTAATTTTATCCATATTCAAGTGAAATTCAAAACCTTCTGTATGCATATTTGCATATTTACCTTTAGGCAGTTCTGCATAAAACAGTTTTTGGATCTTGCCACGTGCTTCTAAGACTGCGGCGCTACTAGTGACAATTAAGCGCAAAGTTCCTAAAGTTTCGCAAGCCTCCAAAAATTCTTTTAAAGTTGCTGTCATAATGTCCTTTGTCCTTTGTTATTAGTCATTTGTCATTTGTCATCAGTCATTAGCTAAATACAAATGACCAATGACCAATGACTATTGACTATTGAGTATTGTCTATTTTTCATACTGTTCGTATGCATTTACAATACGCTGAACTAGGGGATGGCGCACGACATCTTTTTGGGTAAATTCGGAGAAGTAAATGCCTTCTACATGTTTTAAAATTTGTAAAGCTACTGCTAATCCAGACTCTTGGTGTGCTGCTAAGTCGGTTTGTGTCATATCACCTGTTACCACCATCCGAGAATTAAAGCCTAAGCGAGTCAGAACCATTTTGATCTGAGATGGTGTGGTATTTTGAGCTTCATCGACAATTACAAAAGCGTTATTAAGTGTGCGTCCTCGCATATAAGCTAAAGGAGCAACTTCAATCACACCTCTTTCCAGCAAAGATGGTACTTTTTCTGGGTCGATAAATTCATTGATAGCATCGTAGAGTGGACGGAGATAGGGATTAACCTTCTGCTGCAAGTCTCCAGGTAAAAAACCGAGTCTTTCACCTGCTTCGACAGCAGGACGAGTTAAAATCAGTTTGTCAAAATGGTTCGCAAGGAGTGCTTGTACGGCTACCACAACAGCAAGAAAAGTCTTACCAGTACCAGCTGGGCCTGTGCAGAAAATTAAGTCGTGTTTGCGTAGAGCCTGGATGTATTGTCTTTGCCGAAAAGTTTTGGCACGAATTTCTTCGCCTCGACGAGTTTTAGCGAGAATATCTCGCTGTAAATCTTGTAGTTCTCCTTCTCGATGGGTGTCGAGGGCTTGACGGGCTGTGAGAATATCGGCGCTGGAAACAATATTGCCTTTGCTCCACAAGTCTTCAAGCGATCGCACTAATCGAGAAGCTAAATCAATCTGCTTGTCTGTACCGGAAATCAGGAGTTCTTGTCCGCGTAGTACTAGTGTCGCTCCTGTTTGCTTAGAGAGAATTTTGAGATTTTCTTCTCCTTGTCCTGCTAAAGCGATCGCACTTGTGACATTCGGCAGTTCAATGGTAAAGGCTTCTGCCATAGTATTTACTGATTTATGAAAACCTTTTTTTGATAGATTTGACAAAATTTAATATTCAAATTCAGAGGGTAAAGCACAATACTATATTTAAATTAACTACTGCCTAATACCAATTGGCGAGCGGGAGTCTTGTTTCAAAATTTTGGAATAGCCTGTTAATAGATGGTTTTACTCCAAAATCTAAAATCCTAAATTGGTATAAGTGGTAAAACTACAAACACGTATGGATAAAAAGTAGAGGCGCGAGCAGCCTCTTAATCCGAAGCAAAGCCTCCACGTCTCTACTGTTGTTGGGTTGAGTTACAACTGCACTCAAACCTTTTGTTGTACCAATGACTTTGGCTAATTACCTTCACCAAAACATGGTTTTGATCTACTAGCGGATACCTTTTCGTACGGTTTCCGCTTTCCGCTTACGGCGTAGACTGGGTTTTTCATATCTTTCTCGCCGCTTGACTTCGGATAAAATCCCAGCTTTTTGAATTTTCTTTTTAAAACGTCTTAGTGCCGAGTCAATCGACTCGTTCTCACCCAAACGGACTTCAGCCACTCCCTGGTTTCACCTCCTTACAGAGATCATCTGAGTCACTTAACTCCACTTGTTCACCACAAGCGTTTCATCGCTGGCTTTTGCTGTTTGCAAACTTCCGTCTGGTGGTTACAGCAAGGAAGTTTGATGCATGAGCGCTCATTAGTCTAAGCGTTTGCTAGTGAGAGTATCTCACCCTATCGATGCCAGTGTACCAAATTTGGCCATTGATCAGGGAGTTAGAAAAGACACAATAAACTTGTTGATTTCTACTCCTGTGTGTTCTCTAATTTAAACTTATAGAGAACGGGATTTAACAACAGGGCGAGTTCCGTTTCCACGTCGTTCTTTAGATCTGGGTTGCGGTAATCGCTCTTCCCCTTCTTGTTCAAAAGAAACGCCCTCTCGACCAATATCATTGCTGCCATAAATATCTAAGTATACTGAGTGACCAGCGGCTTCAGCAGCAGCGGCAATGACTGTACGAATAGCCTGGATATTGCGTCCTCCCCGACCAAACACTTTTCCCTTATCTGTGCTTTCAAAAGCGATGCGAATCCAAGCCCGCTTGTGGGTGTGATACATTTCACAATCGACGCTCAAAGAATCAGGCGATTCTAAAAACGGTTGTATTAAAAACCGTATTAACCCAACGTAGTCAGGGCTGATCGTTGGGGATTTTGTTGCGACTTTAAGAAGCGGCTTTTGCACTGACCTGTTCAAAGACATTAGCTTTTTGTAGGATGCGACGCACGGTGTCAGTCGGTTGAGCACCTTGTTGTAGTCGCTTGACGATGCCGGGAACATCTAGTCGTACTTCGTCAGTTCTAGGGTTGTAGAATCCTAGTTCTTCTAGCGGACGACCATCGCGGCGAGCGAGGCTGTTAATAGCGATTATGCGATAGCTTGCTTCCCGCTTTTTGCCGTATCGTTTCAAGCGCAGTTTAATCATGGTTGAGAGATTGTTCTCCTAATCGTTGGTGATGAGTTTGTAGCTAGTTAGTTGGTTTCCAAGGAGCAATTACTATGAGGTTATTTTTACCCAAGCAATTGTTCATTAGTTTCGTGTTAGTTCCTCTTTTTAAAGGATCATAACTTAATAATGCCGAAATGCTAATTTTAGCACTTGCTCAAGTTGTTTGTCCTTTGACTTGCTCGGTAAGCCTATGACTATAAAGTACCAAAGCCTTTCTTCTTTTTGTCCTTTTTAGGCTTCTTTTTCGCGCTGGCAGCGCCACCATAACCCCGCCATCCTGGGGGAGCGGGACGATTGCCAGCAGCAGCGTAAGGATCGCCTCCCATGCCACCGCCAAACATTCCCGGCATACCAGGAAAGTGGCCTTGCCCCATTTGCTGCATCATCGAACGCATTTTTTGAAAGTCACTGACTAGCTTGCTAACATCCGGCTCTTTATAGCCACTCCCGGCTGCAACCCGTCGCCGCCGACTGGGCGAACTTGCTAACAAGTCTGGGTTTTTGCGCTCTTGGGGAGTCATGGAATTAATCATCGCTTCACAGCGTTTGAGCTGAGTTTCGCCTTTTTGGAGCTGATCGTCTGTGAGCTTGTTCATTCCGGGGATCATCTTAATGATGCCTCCCAGGGAACCCATATTTTTCAGCAAGCGCAGCTGTTTGAGAAAGTCGGTAAAATCGAACTTTGCTGCCAGGATTTTCTCCTGCATTTTCTCAGCATCGGCAAGATCAATTTCTTCTTGGGCTTTTTCTACCAGAGTTAAGACATCACCCATTCCAAGAATTCGCGATGCCATGCGATCGGGATAAAACGGTTGCAGAGCTTCAACTTTTTCTCCGACACCAACAAACTTAATCGGCGCTCCGGAAATCCGTCGTACAGATAGTGCTGCACCGCCACGACTATCACCATCGAGTTTGGTAAGAATTGCACCAGTAATACCAACCTGTTCGTGGAATGTGCGGGTAAGATTTGCTGCTTCTTGCCCGGTCATCGCATCAACCACCAACAGAGTTTCATCAGGCTGAACTGTTTGCTTAATGCGGATTAACTCTGCCATCATATCTGCGTCAATTTGCAGACGTCCGGCAGTATCAATGATTACGGTATCGACTCCTTCTAATGTGCCACGCTCTACACCCTGCCGTGCAATCTCAACGGGATCGGCATCGCTTCCCATTTCAAATACTGGAACTTCGATTTGCTTACCCAAGGTTACGAGTTGGTCGATCGCTGCTGGGCGATATACGTCTGTTGCTACCATTAAGCAGCTGCGATCTAATTTCCGTAAATGTAATGCTAACTTAGCAGTTGCAGTGGTTTTTCCTGTACCCTGCAACCCAGCCATCAGCACAACCGTAGGTTTATTTTCTGCTTGCGCTAGGGGTATGTTGGTTTCCCCCATTACCTGTACCAACTCATCGTATACAATCTTGATGAACTGTTGATCGGGGCGTACTCCAGCAATTACCTCGGCTCCCTGTGCTTTGGCTTCAATCTCGCTAATAAATTCTTTGACTACCTGGAGATTAACATCTGCCTCCAACAAGGCACGGCGAACTTCCCGCAAGGCATCTTGAATATTGGATTGGGAAATTTTGTCCTGTCCCCGCAGTTTTTTCCAGGCAGATTCTAAACGGTCAGCAAGTGCATCAAACATAATGATTAAATTTGTTTACAGGTAGTTAGCCAGCTAAAGTTTCTTCCCCTTTGGGTGGCGACTGGCACGTCGCTCAGAAGTTTGGTTGAGAATTTAAGGTGCTATTTACCAGCTTAGTAGTTTTCCTGAGCAACTGTTGCGACAGAGTACTAAGGAGCTTTTCCCTTTCATATTTTTGAGGCAACTTAAAGTTGAGCACTAGGCTTTGGAGCTTTTTGCTTCCACCGTGGCGCATGGCGATCGCACAAATTCCTGAATCCTACTAAACTGTAGCTTTTTATACTAAATTTTACTTTCTTTATATTTTGTGATAGCTTAATTATAGGCGTTTAATTAATCATAATCATCTTGCTAAAAAACAAATTAATATATTGAAAACATATTTTGATTTTTAATAAAATCTACAAAAAATTATAGTAAACATATTGTTTTTTATTCAACAATATTGAGAAGTAAAAACTAATTTCAGTGAGATTAAGTTTATAAGTCTCGCATAATAATAATCTTGATATGTAGATTTGACAACTGTTTATATCATTTCTTAGCTCTAAATAACCAAAAATTATTGAGTAATTAATTAATAAATAACTTCTAGGTAAATTAATTTATTTTGATTGTCTTTGTATGTGCAATTCAAATAAATTCATAAGCATATCTAAGTAGTTTTAGTACTGTGAATGGAGATTTTGGAATGACTATAGCCAAGCTTAAAGATATTAATGTATACGAAGGATTGATGTCATTTAAACAAATATGTTTATTTGGATTAGGTTTAACAGTTATTCTAAGCATAATCAAGGATAGATTATTAGCATTTTTACTAATTTTAAGTTATTGCTTAAGTATTTTATTGTTTTTTTGGTACCAGCAGCGGCAGCAAAAAAAAGAATCTCAAAAAGAAATAGAAAATTCTCGTGCTAAAAATCTATTAGATGATTTTGTGGATAGTAATAGCATTAAAAATATAGAAAATAATAAAATAAAAGAATTTAGCATAATTCAGAATTCTCTCCAAAAAATTCTTAACCAAAAAACAGAAAACAAAACTAGTAGCAATGTAACTTTTATTCTTGCAGACTTGAGTGACGCTCAGTTGGCAGACATAAATCTTGACGCGGTTTATCTTAGTGGTACAAACCTAAAAAATGCCAATTTGAGAAATGCTAATTTGAGAGGTGCAAATCTCAGTAATGCTAATCTCGAAGACGCTCGGCTTGAGGAGACTCATTTAGTCGGCGCTAACCTTAATAATGCTCGACTAGCAGGTGCCAATCTTAGCAATGCCGATTTAACAGATGCGAACCTTGGTAATGCCAACCTTAGTAATGCTCAGTTAGTAGGTGCTAATTTTAGTGGTGCTAACCTCAGCAATGCTCAGTTAGTAAATACAAATTTCAAAAATGCCAATCTTAATGGTGTTTATTTATGGAATGGGAACCTGAACAATGCTCAATTAGCAGGTGCCAATCTGAGTAGTGCTTATCTGAGTAATGCTAAGTTGAATAATGCCAATCTTAGTAATGCAGTTCTCAAGAAGGCTCAACTCAGCAATGCCAAGTTAAAGAATGCCAAGTTGAAGAATGTTGACATCAGTTTTGCTCAGTTAGTTGGTGTTAGCTTTAATCATGCGGATCTTACCGATGCCAACCTAGAGAATGCTAACTTGGAAGGCGCTAATCTTACTGGTGCTAATCTCACTGGTGCTAACTTAAAAAATGTCAAAATTAATCAGGCAACAAAACTGGATTGGAAATGGCGTTTAGTTTGGGAGATTGTCAATCAAGGGCTTGAGGGTAAAGATATTAAAAATGCCGATTTTCAGGATGCCAATCTTCAGGATACCGACTTTAGAAATGTCGATTTGAGTGGTGTTAGATTTAAAGGGGCAATATTAGAAAATGCTCAATTTGGTGGAAATCAAGGGCTGTCTGTTGAGATAAAGCAACAGCTAAAACAACAAGGAGCAATTTTTGAAGATTAGTTTTGAAGATGATTTAGGCGATCGCTCATCTGGAGTAGTCGTGGCGATCGCTTTTGTCATATCAATACATCCGATATTCAATGGCATTTAACCTATCTTTTTCTCTCTAGAAATGGATTGGCATTCATCAGCCGAGCAACCAAGTAAACTAAGGTACTAGCAGCCATGCCTGGAAGCACTTCGTACACAACACTTGACCATTTAAATACTAAACTCCAAATCATGGCAGCAGTAATGCCAACAGCCATCATCAACAGCGCTACAAATGTACTTACAGGTAATTGCCAAACACGTAATATTAGTAATGGGCCTAGACCAGAAGCTAAAGCTGACCAAGAAAATGTAACCAATAGGAAGACATTATCATCACCTGCTAGAGCAATACTTAAAACAATCATTGCTACAGTCAAGGTTCCGAGCTTGACTAATTTATAAGAGTTGGCAAAATTAGGAAAAATGTCTTGGGTGAGTGCTGCTGAACAACAAAGAATCTGTGAATCGGCGGTAGACATGGTAGCAGCAAACACTCCTGCTAGCATAAGCCCAACAAAGATAGAGGGCAACAACTCCTGGGCAAGATAGGGCAAAGCTAACTCTGGATCTCCCCCATCCATCAATCCAGGTAAAAGAACTCGTGCTGCTAAACCTACACCGATCGCAGAAAAAGAATTCACTAAACCGCAAATAGTTTTGATATAAAGAGCTTGATTCACATTGTCAGGTGAGTCAATCGCCATTGCTCGTGTCAGGATATGAGGTTGTCCTACCACACCAAATCCAGCTACAATCCAACCAAACAAAAAGGGTATAAAGCCTAGAGGAAGATTTGTAGGACTCAGGCTAACTAGTTTTGGATCAATAGCTGCTAGTTTTGTCCACAGTTGTGCAACTCCACCACCGTTAGTGATCGCAACCGTCAATAACAGCAGTAACGAACCAATCATAATGATCCCTTGGGCTGCATCCGTCCAAATTTCGGCGCGCACACCTCCAGAAAAACAATAAATGATGACAATGATAGTTCCAAGTACAATTCCTAAGTAGTAATCCCAACCAAACACCACATTTAGTGCCTTGCTGCCGGCAACAAGTTGTGATGCAGCATAGGAACCAAGAAACGCAATAATTATTACACCTGAGACAATAGAAATCCAACGAGCACCTGAGGTATTATGAGCAAGTAAGGCAGAGACTGTGTCAGATGAGGTTTCCTCAGAAATTTGTCTTAACCGTTTGAAAAAAAACCACCAGGCAATGTAATCTCCTATTGCCCAGCCAATCACCAACCAAATAGAAGAGATTCCTATTTTATAGGCAAAGCCAACCTGACCCAAAAATAACAAGCCACTCTGCCCGGTTGACATTGCTGATAGTGCTGTGAGCCAAGGATTTACGCCTCGGCTAGCGAGCAGGTAATCAGCAGTTGTATTTTGCTTATGGGTTGCAGAGTAGATTCCGACGAAGATAATTAAGGCAAGAAATGCGATGAAAGTTACTGCAATAGACAGTTGACTAGCCATAAAGAATTAGGGGAACTTCGTTAGAGAGCTTACACTCCTAAAGGCACACCAAATCATCCCTTAATTTCACCAAAAAGTAGAATCTACCTGCGAATAGATTTTCAAACTTCAGGAAGTATCACCATCCCCAACTACCGGCAATACCTTTAAAAGGCCCGACAATATCACTAGTAATCCAGCCACCATAGAAATTGCCTGGTTGGGGTTGCACCTTTTCCTCATTGAGGTAGCAGGCATCCATGAGGTGGGCATAAAAAGCTACATAGTTTTTAATAGTTGCAAAGGCTGGTGTGGGATTGGGATAGAACCAAGCAGCATTTTTTACTTCTTTTTGATTCACGCGGATAGTGTAGTAACCAGCGCCTCCTTTCCACTCACAAAAGCTAGATTGCGGTGCCTGGATTAAGTACTCCATTTTGATATCTTCTGGAGGAATGTAGTATACAGGTGGGTGACTGGTTTCTAAAACACGCTTGGCACGATGGGTATCTGCAATTATGACATCATTAAATATGACTTTGATATGCTTGTTTGTATCCTCCAGGCGAGGAGGGCGGGGATAGTCCCAAACTGATTCTTGTCCGGGTGCAGGATCAATGCGTTGAGGTTTTACCATCTTTTGAGATTGTAAAGGGGAATGGGGACTAGTGACTGGGGATTAGGAAGAGTTTTTTTAATAACTCTTGATAAATTGTAATATTTTTTAATATAGACTAAAAGGGGCAGAAAGATCACATCTCTATCTGCATCTTCAATGTTTCCCGTTCTTACGAATGTGAGTTGATGTACACCTTGGACATTGCATAGCAATCGCACTCATTCATATTTTTATTCTGCAACGCCCAAAATTTTTAATGGGAAAAATTAATTGCTTCCCTAAAATTTAATAAGGCCATTCTTCGATAACTTCGAGAAATCATCTAGAAATTTGTGATCGCCCACTCTACTGACTTTTACATAAGGTAATGCTTGGGTTGGTATATCTATGTCAGAAGGCGATCGCGTCCATTTCTGGTTAATAACGGCAAAAACCGCAGCAATATTGGTATTCTCATTACTTATTGAGAAATATTATTGTTAATCTTATATATTCATGTAAAATGACAATAACTTTTGATAACCATACTATTTATTATCAGCCCTTTATTTATGACTATCACCCTGACAGCAGAGGAAGAAGATGAACTATGGAAAAAGACACGACAAAACACTATATGTAAATCTGCATTGCCATCCTTTGAGTTCTGGTGGGAAATGCCTAAGCAACTGGGTAAAGGTTATGCACAATATATTGAAGTTTATCCTCAACTTCAACTAAAAATAGAGGAATCTGAATTTAATGATGATCTCATAATTCACACTCCTGAATGGCAGCACCCCTTGCAATTTGGTGTTTTCTTCCCACAGACATCCAGAGGTGATTTGGTGGAAGTCAGAAGATGGACAACATTTATTTCTGGTGGGGGAATTCAACGGGCTAATAATTTTTTCTGTCCCAAATCTCAAAAAACGGTTATTGTTGATATTCATATGCCACCGGAATTGCTGGCAACTTTTTTTCCTGGAGAAGATGGAGAAATTCTCCCCGAATTGAAAATATTTGCTAAAGGTAACGACTGGCAGACATTAGTTTTTCCAGAAGCGACAACCGCCATCCAATCAGTAGTACAGCAAATTGTCAATTGTCCCTATCAAGGGACGACTAAGCGAATATATTTGCAGGCAAAAGTAGTGGAGTTAATGGCATTGCAACTAGCTCCCATTCTGGCAGAACAGAGGAAAACGCAACCATCCCCACATTTGCGAATAGAAACGATCAATTCAATTTATCACGCCAAGGAAATCTTACTCTCCAGTCTAGAAAATCCGCCATCACTATGGGATTTAGCGCAAACTGTGGGGGTAAGTGAAAGAACTCTCCGCAGGGGATTTCAGGAATTATTTAACACAACTGTTTTTGGATATTTGACTAGCCAAAGAATGGAAAAAGCTAAGAATTTATTGTGTTCTGGGAAAGTGACTGTGGCAGAAGTAGCAATGATGGTAGGTTATTCCAACTGCTCGCATTTTGCCGCAGCTTTCAAACGTCAATTTGGCATTACCCCTAGAGATTGCTTGGCGGGGAAATTGTCCGTTTGGCAATGATGCTTGCCGTTTCGGGGTAGATTTTGCTGCTAACTTTCTTTTATACTCGGCATCACTCAAGTTAATAATTTTTCGCAATAGTTGTTGATTTAGTTATCTAATAAACAACTTCGATTGAAGCTGGGTAAATTTCTTGAGTTGGTGTGTGAGGAGTATAAATAGGGAGTGATTATGAAGCGTTGCGACTTGACCGTAAGTGTGAGTTTGTGGTTTTTTGTCGGAGTTTGGGGATATTTGAGTGCGATCATCGCAGCACAGCCTGGATGGACACAGGAAAAAATACCAAACATTCCCCAACTAAGCGACATCGAACTTCCCGCAACCAGAGCGCAAATGTTGGTACAACAATCAACACCAACCAATCCACCTGCAACTCCAGGGAAAGTAGTAGTAATTACAGGAGTCAAAGCCAATCCCACCGCACAGGGTGTGGAAGTGATTTTAGAGACAACCCAAGGGGAGCAACTGCAAGTCACAAATCGCAGTGCAGGTAATAATTTTATTGTTGATGTATCAGGTGGACAATTGCAATTACCGTCGGGTAAAGCGTTTACGTTTAAATCGGAAAAACCCATAGAGGGAATAACCCAAATTACAGTTACGAATATTGACGCAAATACCGTGCGGGTGACGGTAGTTGGAGAAAAAGCTTTACCTGCCGTTGAGTTATTTGATGATAACGTCGGGTTGATTTTTGCAGTAGAGTCCACAGCAACAGCAGCACAGAATCCCACCCCGCCTACGGCACCCCTACCCTCACCAAGGGAAGAGGAAGGGGAAGAATCAGAGGAACCCACAGCGCAACAGGATGAGCCAATTGAGTTGGTGGTGACGGGAGAGCAAGATGGGTATCGCGTACCAGACACTTCAGTGGGAACAAGAACCGATACACCTTTGCGTGATATTCCCCAGTCAATTCAAGTTGTACCACAACAGGTACTACGAGACCGTCAAGCCAGAACCATCACAGACGGATTGGAAAATGTCAGCGGTGTCAACACAATTGGGTATGGAAGTAATTCAACTAGAGACTATTTCACGATTCGAGGCTTCGAGGCTTTTGCTGCTCTCGTCAATGGACTTCCCGATCCACAAATAACAAATGATGCTAGTTTTTTCAATGTGGAACGCCTAGAAGTGCTGAAAGGGCCAGCCTCAGTTTTGTATGGAGACAGTGCATCGGGTGGGATTGGTGGTACGATTAACTTTGTGACTAAACAACCACTGCGCGATCCGTTCTACGAAGTCAGCGCAACGATTGGGAGTTATAACGATTATCAGGGAACAATCGATCTCTCCGGCCCTTTAAATGACTCTAGAACAGTTCTCTACAGACTAATTGCGGGTTATCGAAGTAATGAGACTTTTATTGACTTTAACGATGCCAGAATTTTCGCTGTTGCTCCTAGTTTGAGCTTTAGCTTGGGTGAAAATACAGACCTCATTTTCGAGGGTGATGTCACCATTCAAGAAAGAATTGGACAAACACCCAACGGATTGCCAGCAGTAGGTAGTGTATTACCGAACCCCAATGGAAAAGTACGCCGTAGTTTTAGCCCTACTGGGCCATCAGAAGACATCCAAACTATTAATGGCAGAGTTGGGTATCGCTTAGAGCATCGATTTAATGAAAACTTAAAGTTGCGAAATGCCTTCCGTTATACGTTTGCTGGTGGCGATAATGAAGGAGTACCTCTTATTTTTCCCGCTAGTTTAGAGGCTGATAATCGCACGCTAAATCGAATCGCTACAATTCCTCTTAGCAGTGGATTGGCGAACACCTACTATCTTGATACCAACTTACTGGGTCAATTCAGCACTGGCTCGATCAATCATCAACTTCTAGTTGGCTTTAGTTTGAGTCGAGATGAGAGTCGTAATAACTTTGCATTTGGTGTTCCTCTTATCCCGGTAGACATCTTCAATCCAGTCTATGACCAAACCTTTGCTTCTCCCGATCCTAGCACCGACAGTTTCAGAACCAGAGATACGCTTGGTATCTACCTCCAAGACCAAATTACTCTCGCCGAAAACTTGAAGCTTCTGCTAGGTGGGCGAGTAGATATATTTGAGGAGCGCACAACGGATCGACTTGCAAACACAGAAACGAGTCAATCAGACACCGCATTTAGTCCACGAGTGGGGATTGTCTATCAACCGATCGCACCGATTTCCCTGTATGCGAGTTATTCTCAATCTTTTACACCAACCATTGGCACATCTGCTAGGGGAGAAACATTCCAACCAGGACGTGGGACACAGTATGAAGTAGGTATCAAAGCTGACTTGACTAGCAGACTTTCTACGACTCTCGCTTTTTATGATCTAACTCGCTCCAATGTGACGACAACCGATCCTGATAACCCTAATTTTTCGGTTCAAACTGGAGAACAAAGAAGTCGAGGAATCGAATTGGATATCAGTGGCGAAATTCTACCAGGATGGAACATTATTGGTGGCTATGCCTACACCGATGCCAGAGTCACCAAAGATAATACAATTCCAGTGGGTAATCGATTATATTCTGCTCCCAATCACGCATTCAATCTGTGGACAACCTACAGAATCCAAACAGGAGATTTTCGCGGACTGGGATTTGGTTTAGGCTTCTACTATGTTGGTGAAGTAGCAGCAGATTTGGCTAATACTTTAGAACTACCTAGTTACTTCCGTACCGATGCAGCAATTTTCTATGAGCGTGACCAATTCCGCGCTGCCCTAAATTTCCGTAATCTCTTTGATGTAGAGTATTATACAGCTTGGGGGTCTGGAGAAAATGTGTATTTAGGTAATCCTTTCACCGTGCAAGGAACAATCTCATGGAAGTTTTAGGTTTTTAAGGAACGGACATTTCAGAACCTAAAATTAAAATCTTATGTTTGAAAACAACTATAAATTAATTACTCTGTTCCTACTGAGAAATTTGGTAATTTTTATCCTAACTGCCTGCTATGTTCAAGAAGTTAATCATCTACCTAGCCCAACCAGGGTATCTTCTATTGCAAACTGTCGTGTTATTAAGCATCTAATGGGAGAAACTTGTGTTCCTGCTACTCCCCAGCGCGTTGTCACCTTAGCACCGGATGCTTTGGGAAATACACTAGCTCTCAATGTCAAACCTATTGCTAGCACAAATGATTTCTTTAAAGAAGGAGAGTTTCTTCCATATTTAAACTCTAAAGCACAAGGGATAAAAACATTAGGAACTGCTGACAGACCTAATATAGAAAAATTATTGTATCTTCAGCCTGATCTAATTTTCGGTTGGGGTGGACATAGTCTCGAAGCAATTTATCCTCTACTATCAAAGATAGCCCCTACGGTATTATACCGTTGGCAAGACGATACATGGAAAGGAAATTTCAACTTCACAGCTAAGGTTTTAGGAAAACAAGAAACTGCCAAAGCAGCTTGGCAGAATTATCAAAAAAGGATTCAAGAGTTTAAGAATGTACTGGGCAATCGTTATCAAGATAAGAAAATATCTTTTGTATATTTTTCTATTGGTAAAATAGGAACTTATGTAAAAAACTCACTTCCAGGTTCAATTTTGAGTGATGTTGGTTTACAACGTCCAGAATCGCAAGATATTGTAATTGAACCTTGGGGATATACAGAGTTTTCTGAAGAAGAATTAGAGAAAGCTGATGGTGATATTTTGTTCGTAGCAACTTTAACTGATAGTGATAAACAATTACTCGAAAAAATTAAACGTAAGCCTCTTTGGAAAAAGCTAAAAGCTGTTCAACAAAATCATGTTTATTTTGTTAATGGCTCTAGTTGGTTGTCAGGTTATGATATGACAGCTGCTGATGCTGTAATTGATGATTTATTTAAATACTTAGTGCCGCAATCCCTATAGCGCGATCGCAAACCTCCATAGCGAAGATACAGACAAACCCAATTAAATTACTCGTAATCAGCGATCGCTTCCAACCAAACATCCAAATCAGCCATACCACTAAAAAAATCCCTGGAAATTTGCAATCCTCCACTCTACTGACTTTTACATAAGGTAATGCTTGGGTTGTTATATCTATGTCAGAAGGCGATCAGCTTTACTGTCAGGAGAGATGGCAACAGTGCTATCTATTTTGCAAGCAGGTTTAGCTACCACTGAACATCAAGAATTCATGCAAAAATTGAATAGATACGAGGAATAGGTGCAAGCGATCGCCTACCTAAACTTGCAACTCAAACCCAGGTAATACATCTTCTCCAGAAAGAATCGCTGGCATTTGTATAACTTCTACAGCTTTTCCACTGCGGTAAATTTCCACTCTTGCATCTTGGGGATTAATTAGCCATCCCAAACGCAAACCATTTTCTATGTATTCTTGCATTTTCTCTTGGATACGTTGCAGCCTATCTGTCTCAAAACGCAGTTCAATCAGAAAATCGGGTACCAGTGGCGGAAATTTTTTTCGTTGTTCTGGCGTTAAAGCTTCCCATCGTTCCAATTTTACCCAAGCCGCATCAGGGGAGCGTTTTGCACCATTCGGCAGGATAAAGATAGTCGAAGAACTAAAGACTTTGCCTAATTTAGCTTGACGATTCCAGATTTCTAAATCAGCGATCAGTCTAGCTTCTTGATTTCCGCTTTCTCCTCCTACTGGTGGCACAATAATTAATTCTCCTGCTGCATTCATTTCCAGGCTTAAATCACGATTGGCAAGACACAATTGATAAAATTGCTCATCACTTAAATGAGCGATCGGTTCTAGATTGAGGACAACAGTATTCATTGAAGCTTTCCTCGTGGCTTTTTGGCTAACACTTAGTTCCCTTTAGTTAAAAGTTTAGCAAGAGGAAATTAACTTGAGTTCGACCGATATTAAAGCCATAAGCGCGCCCACCACTAATTCCTACTCCTAGAGTTATTTACCAGGATTTATCGCAACACCCAACAATGCCAACATCTTTACAACTAGACGTTTAGCTATTTCTTTATTGAGTAGAACCTGCATGGTGAGTTTTCTTTGACTAACGTACTTCTTTGAGACTTTCAATTTGCTTAGTGAACAGTTCTGTAAATAGACTCATCACAGTTCTTTCTTCACGAACTTTAATGTTAGCACTAATAGACATTCCCGATTGCAGAGGAATGGTTTTACCTTTAATGTTTAAAGACTGTTGATGCAAATTAATTTTGGCTGGAAAGCGATAGTAGGGATGGGTTTGATCTGGTGGTAAAGCATCCGAGCCAATCCAAGTGACTGTTCCCTTAATGTCACCAAATTCACTAAAAGGGAAAGAATCAATTCGGACATCAACTTTCATACCCTGGCGAATAAAACCAATATCTTTATTTGTAATCAAAACTTCAGCAATATAGTTATCATTTGGTACAATTTTTAGTAGTTCCTGGCTGGCATTTGCTACAAATCCAGGGTTATTAGCTTGTAAATCGAATACAGTTCCCGCTACAGGCGCACGAAGACTTTGATATTTAGTGTTCAATCGTGTTTGTGAGATTTTGCTATTAACTTCAGCTAACTGCTTTTCATTTTCTAACAAAATTCTAGTTAGCTGACTATCGATATCAGCAATTTTATTTTTGTTATCACTTATTTTCTCTAAAACACTTTTTTCAGAAGCAGATACTGTATTTTTTAATTCTTCTTTTCCTTGTTCGATGTCAAATTCAAGACGCTTATTTTCCTCAATTAATTGCGCTAATTGTGCGCTATTATTTTGTACTTTTTGTTGCTGTTGGAGGTACTGAAGTTGAGCGATCGCTCCTTCTTCAGATAGTGTTTTCATTTTATCTAAAATTTTTGATTCTATAGCTAAACTGGCTTGGGCATCAGATATTTGAATTTGATTTTGCGAAAGTCTTTTCTTGATTTGCTCAATTTCCATCTGGGCTGCTGTAGAACGAGAATCTAATTCTCTTTTCGCTGCATCTAGACGTTGTTTTTCATCAACTCCCATTTTGATATCTGAAAGAGAATTCTGTAATTCTTTCCGTAACAATTCATTCTCTGCGACTAAAGCAGCACGATTCTTCAACAAAAAAGCAGCTTCTTTCGGTAAGTTGCCACGCAAAAGCTCTACATCGGCTGCAACAGGAGACGTGGAAGCAAATAAATTCCGATATATTTGTATTTCTTGAATTAAAGAAGCACGAATTTTATTTAAAGAGTCTAATTCAGCATTATTAGCAGTAGGATCAAAATCTAGTAATAATTCACCAGATTTTACTTTTTTTCCATCTTTAACATAAACAGCTTTTACTACTCCATTAACAGGAGCTTGAATTTCCTTTACAGTTCCTTCTGGTTTTAATTGCCCAGTAGCGGGAACTACTTGCTCAATCTTGGCAAAATAAGTCCAAGTTATTCCAAAACAAGCCAATCCAATTAAACTTATCATGATTGCGCGTGACCACACTGGAGATTGACGTAGCACAACAGATTGCTCAAAGGAATTTTCTTGATAAGATTTTGAAGGATTTGAAAGAGGTTTAGAAGCTTTAGAATCTGCAAGAGTTAACACCTGTTGATTCTCTAATTTTGCTCCATTTTCATGATTGCCGTTAGAATTATTTCCATTTAGTTGATTCATAGACGTTACTATATTTGGAGATAGTGAGATGAATAAGACAACATAATGACTAATTACTGTTGTAGAGACGCGATATATCGCGTCTCTACAATTTATACATTCACTTCTTGCTGTTGAAATAAATAAAAATAATGACCTCTTAAAGCCATTAATTCTGCATGACTTCCTTGTTCAATAACTCTACCACCATCCATGACGACGATGATATCTGCATTCCTGACAGTGTTGAGACGATGAGTAATGAAAAATACTGTTGTTCCTTTAAAAGCTTGTGCTAAGTTGAGGCACACTTGCCGTTCTGTAGGATAATCTAAGGCGCTGGTTGCTTCGTCTAGAACTAATAATTTGGGTTTTTGTAAAACTGAACGCGCGATCGCTATTCTTTGTCTTTGCCCACCAGAAAGTGCAGTACCCCTCTCACCCACAGGCGTATTGTAACCTTTAGGTAAGTTCATAATAAATTCGTGAGCGGCTGCAATTTTGGCAGCTTCGATGATTTCCTCTGTTGTGGCATCGGGATTCGTCAGAGCAATATTTTCTTGAACTGTACCGTCAAATAACAGTGTATCTTGAGGAACTACACCAATTTGTCGGCGCAGAGAGTAAAGTTCTACTTTGGCTATATCATAACCATCAACTAAAATCCTGCCGGATTCTGGCTCATACAACCGAATTAATAATTTCATTAAAGTACTTTTACCTGCACCACTTTTACCAACAATTCCCACAAATTTACCGACAGAAAAATTGAGGTTGACATTATCAAGTTGTAGCGCACTACCTGTATTGAAGCGGAAAGAGATATTTTCATATTTTACCGCTCCTGCGATTGCAGGTAAGGGAATATTATAACGGTCTGATTCTGCTTCTTGTGGTGTATCAACAATATCGCTTAAACGTTCCAAGGACAAGGCAGTTTCTTGAAAACTTTGCCAAAGTTGTGCCAAACGTAATATGGGACTGGTAACATAACCAGAAATAATTCTAAAGGCAATTAATTCTCCTAAAGTTAATTCTCCTTGCAGTACTAAATAAGCACCTAACCAAAGTACTAATAAACTACTGAGTTTATTGAGGAAATTGCTAGTAGAATTAGCAAGGGTAGAAGTAACTACAGTTTTAAATCCAGCAGCCACATAACGAGCATAACGCTCTTGCCAGGAAAAGCGCGATCGCATTTCAATATTTTGCGCTTTGACAGTTTGAATACCAGACATAACCTCAACCAAGTAAGATTGAGTCTGGGCATTGCGTTCAGCTTTACTGCGTAGTTGTTTACTCACTGTGGGAGAAGCAATTAAAGTGATAATTATAAACACCGGAATTGTTGCTAAAGCAACTAGCGTGAGTTGCCAGCTGTAAATGAGCATGACGATGATATAAACCACTGAAAAAAGAGCATCTAAACCCACTGTTAAAGCAGTGCCAGTGAGAAAAGAGCGAATGTTTTCTAACTCGTTTATGCGAGTGGAAAGTTCTCCAACAGGACGACGTTCAAAATAGCGTAAAGGTAAGCGTAACAAGTGGTCAATAATTTCTGAACCTAACCCCATGTCAATGCGATTAGTAGTATCGACAAATAAATAAGTTCGTAGTGTGCTAAGTACAGCTTCAAATAAGCTTACTACTAATAGTAAAATACCTAAAATATGCAAGGTATTTATACTGTTTTGAGCAATAACTTTATCGATAATTAACTGAATGACTAGTGGGTTAGCTAGTGCTGCCAATTGCACAAAAAATGAAGCAATAAATACTTCTAACAGTACACGACGATAGCGCGATAAATAGGGAATAAACCATTGTAAACCGAAGCGTTCCTGAGGTGTCGTTTTGCTGGGAGAAAGTAGCAATACCTTTACTTGTGGTGGATAGCTGTTTTCTTCTACATTTAATTGGGCAACTACTTCTGTCGGTTTCCAGCGCAGAATTCCTTGTTCGGGTACACCTAAAACAACAACACGCGAGCTTGCTTCATACACCACTGCATAACTATCAGCATAGGAAATCAACGCTGGGGTAGGGATGCGCGTGATATTGGCAACAGGTATATCTACTAATTGTGCCTTAAGTCCGATTAACTCTGCTAAGTAGGCACAAACAGGAAAAGATATACTACCAGTACGTTTGATTTGCTCATTCAAAACGCGGCGAACAACTTCCCGTCGAAACGGTATTTGTAGATGTTGGCACAGCATTTGAAAACAAGCGATCGCACTCTTTAATTCTCCCCTGCCACGTACAAATGGATACTTTTTGATTTTCTGTTCTGTCTTGATAGCAGTAAAGTCTGGCAGTGATTCTTCCTGAGGTGCGTAAGGAATATCAAGATTATCTGTATGATTTGATTGACTCTGTTGGGTGGAAGTTTGTACCTGATAACTATGAGGTAATAAAGTTGAGCTACTTAACCCAACTAAACGCGCTGGATTTTTTCCCTTCACCTCAAGCACATCTTGTTCATTACTCGATTCCAAACGAGAACCAACAGGAAATTCAGTTATTGCTCCACCGCCACTCACAAACCAAATGTATTCTCTATCTAACTGGTGAAATGAAGTTTTACCTGGTGGAAGGTAATATACCTTTGCTTCTGGTAATGCAGTTTGAGCAAGTTCTTTAATATTAAGATTTGCTTGAGCTTGTACTTGTTGTTGCGCACCTAAAATATCAAATATTTCGATTAAATGACACTGATTTTTGCGAGTATCGCTAAAAGCTGAATACTCATCCAGTAAACGCAAATAGTCTGTGGAACTGATTGTTAAACATATGACTTCCGTCGAAGCGATCGCACTCTCGCAAGCTATATCCCTTAGTAAACTTATTTCGCCAATAATTGCTCCTGGCTCTAGCAATTTTATAGTAGTTGGCATTTGGGTGCGGGGATCATATACCAACAAACGTATTTTACCTTCATAAAGAATTGCTATCCGGTCAGGTATTCTTTCTTTATCAAGAATTTTTTGACCGATACGATAACGCCAAGGTTGTAGTTGTTGAGAGAAATGTGTGACTAATGTGGAGGGTAATTTATTAAAGCCTTCAATACTAGAAATAAATTTTGTGAAAGAGCTTTGAATATAAGTCATGATAATTTCAAATTATAACAGTTCTATTTAATTTGTCGGGAAAGGCAGAGGGCAGAAGCTTAATTAAAAGGTTTTTAATAAAGTTAAGTCATCTATGCTCTCTGCCCAGATGGGTTTAAGTAAACATTAGACACGCAGCAAATTCCCATCAGGCTAGTACACGAAGAAAAAGAAAGGAAGATTTTCATCAATGATTTAAGATTGATATAGAGTTTTTGCCAATAGTTAATTATCATTAACTGTTAACTTTAATGATGGGTAGTAGCAGCTAATTCAGATTGATTAATCTGCCAATTCTGTTCTGAAACTTGCATTTGCAACCATTGATTAAAACGTTCATTGATTAATCTTTGACGCATCGAGGGTTCTAACTTAGCTGTTAGTAATTTTTCTAGGCGAATAATTATAATCCAATCGCCTACTTGAGTAGGTGGTAATAATTGTTGGGGTTGACTTGCTAACAGTAATTTTGCCAAAACTGGATGAAGTGTTTGTAACTCCACAGGGCCAATTAAACCATCTGTTTCCTTTTCTGGGCCTTGTGCATATTCTCGCGCTAGTTGGGTGAAAGACTGTTCTCCTTCCTTGATACGAAAGTAAAGTTCTTGGGCGATGCCTAGATCAGTAGTCCTAATTAGAGAGTAAACAACGCGATCTAACAACGGTTTACGTTGAATAAAATAAGTATCTAAATCTTTTCCCCAGTTGATTTGTTTAAATTTTTCTAGTTTTAATTGTCGAACAGCCAGCGCCTCAAATTGCTTTACACTCATATTATTTTGTTGCAACCAAAGCTGAAGCATAGCATCAGAAGTGAGTTTATTTTGTTGAGCAAATTGTTGACAAGCAAGTTTAGTCTCCTCTGATGTAAACTCAATTTCTGCTATTGCTTGGTTAATTACTATTTCTTTTACTAGCTGCGGTAACAGTTGATATTCTGCTAACAGTGGTAAAACTTCTGTGGCTGTCAGTATGCGATCGCCTACTTGCAGAACTGGAGACATAAAACTTTTCAAAGGAGTTGCGATAGTAGTAGATTTTCTCAAACTAATTAGTCACATAAGGTTAAACTCAGGTTAAAAAAAGAGAATTGCATTCAGGCTCAATATGTGCGTTTGGAATTGTGCACAGTCTACTCAAGCCATATTTATGCTTGTGAGGTGTATCCTAATTTAGGACATCAAAAAGACGCTATGGCAGTCCTAAATCATTCGTGAAAAGCACAAGATACCCGACTTCTCAAATGGAGCCGGGTATCTGTGTATTTAAATTTTTACAAACCAACAGGTCTGCTGTATCTTTCAGTCTAGGAAAACGCACGAGATAAGGCGATCCTCTTCTAAGCAACTACAGCCTCTGCTTCTACCTCTATCTTGCTTCTCGCTTCCTCTGCCAGAAACTGCGCTATTTGTTCATTAATCTCCCTTTTGACAATTTGGCGATACTCCACAAAATGCTCGATTTGAGCGCAAACGGACAGATAGCTACTTAACCCACCTGGATTATAGCGCCACATATTCCAAAGATTGCGCCAGAACTGCCAACGGGTTTTGCGAAGGACACCTTGTCGCCAGCATATGGTCAATAAGGCACGAATTGTTACCCAATTAATTGGTTTTTTTGCACCTTTACCTTTCTTGGGATAAGTTGCCTCGCCCAGAATTCGGTAATGGCGATAGGCACGATCAAGGAACTTTGCTGGGTCGTATAATTGCCAAAATGCCTCTACATATTCATGGGCAATCTCCTCTAAGGGACGGGTTGGTACGTAATTCATCAACGTAGTTTGGTTGATGTTAGCTGACTTACTGCGGAGTCGTCCTTCCTTTTCTAAGCGATGCCACAGAGCTGTATCAGGCAATGCTTGCAACATACTAAACAGCGCCGTAGGAATAGATGTTTGTTCTACAAATTGCACGATTCTCGCGCCTGCGCCCGCCTTCTCACCATCGAAGCCAATGATGAATCCTGCCATCACCCGCAAGCCCGCTTTTGCGATCGCATTCACTGCCTCAGTCAAGGAATTCCTTGTGTTTTGGTGTTTTTGGGTTAGAGTCAAACTAGCTTCATCTGGTGTTTCAATGCCTAAAAAGACGGCTCCAAAATTGCACTGCACCATCCAATCCATTAATTCTTGGTCGTTTGCCAAATCGACTGAGGCTTCTGTGGCAAAGGAAAAAGGATACTGATGTTTCACCATCCAGGGTTTTAGTTCTTTGAGGAACAGTTTGACATTGCGTTTATTGCCAATGAAATTGTCATCCACCATAAAAATGCTGCGTCGCCAACCCAACTCGTAGAGGCGATCGAGTTCTTTAAGCAGTTGTTCCGGAGTTTTCGTGCGCGGCTTGCGACCGTAGAGCACAATAATGTCACAAAACTCGCATTGGAAGGGACATCCTCGCGAAAACTGTACTGACATTTCTGCATAAGCATCGAATTCCAACAGGTCAAACCGGGGAATGGGTGTATGGGTAACATCTGGTCTTTCGCCATTGGCACGGAAGATTCCCGATCGCTCGCCCCGTGCGATCGCAAGGGTAAACAGGGGCAAAGTTATCTCTCCTTCATCCAAAATCAAATAGTCTGCCCCTACCTCCATCACTTCCTGAGGTAATGCAGTTGCGTAAGGCCCACCTACTGCTACCCGTTTTCCTCTACGTTTCGCCTCCTGGATTTGCTTTAATAAATCTTCCTTTTGCACGATCATGGCAGACAGAATCACCAAATCTGCCCAATCCCATTCTGCTTGGTTAACTTCGCGTATATTGCGATCAACTAGCTTAAATTCCCATTCCTGCGGCAAAATAGCGGCAACCGTCACTAACCCAAGCGGTGGCAACATAGCTTTGCGATTGAGTAATGCCAGGGTCTTCTCAAACGACCAAAAGCTTTTTGGAAAAAGGGGATACAGGAGCAAAATATTCATAAAAACCTCCAATTAACTGTATCCCTCGCTGAGACTGAATGGTGTATTCAAAATACCACTCGCTGGAGAGTAAGATACACGCTGATTAACTTAGATTACTAGAATTTAGAGTCTTTAAAGACATTAAGTTTAGCTCGCCTGTTAACCAAGCTAAATACCGATAGAAACTGTAGTGTAATTATAAGCTCTCACAAAGCGTCTATGTCTAAGAATTGCCCCTAAATTCGCTAATAGACAGATACTTGCCAAACCCAACAAAATGTATGTAGGAGCCATAACTACTCCAATCATGAACCAAGCAAGTACATGCAGTATCATGAGTAGAGCAAAGATATTGGCAATTCCAGCAGCTTGCCAGACCTGAACAGCCGGACGATGCAACAGTGTAAAAATTATTGTCAATGAGGTAGCAAGCAGGTTGGCTGGAATTAGAAAGGCACAAATGCCAATACAGTAAGTGCTTGAGAATTCAGTCAAGGTGTTGAAGTCTAACATTAGTTCTCTTGGGTTAAGTTAACAAATTTTGGCGTTGCTGCTATACAGATCGCAGTCTCGCTGTCCTTGGCATCAAAACTTTTATAATAGTTGCAATCAAAATCTTCAATTTTTAAAAGAGTCATAACATTTTTCTCATCATTTTGTGCGGTTTATTTTCTTGACTATTTATAACTAGACAAAAATAATTGGTTCTACTCTATCTTTTCTCATCCAGACTTAACTCAATTTCAGAATTCAACATCTTTATAAACTTCTACTAAGGGGCATATTAAGGTTATACGTCGCCCGACTGAGATGTGTAAAAAAGCGTAATGTTAGCTGTAGCTAGCGGACATGCGCTCGATCTGGGCATAGCCACTGAATATCAACTGTTGACCTTGGGTTTCTAATCGGTTGAGCCACATCGTAATGCCATCGAGATCAAAGCGATCCAAATCAACCATGCAATCCAAAACTTGAGCTAATACGGCGCTCAAAGTTTCAGATATGTGCCGTTGAAATTCTGGCACGGTGTCTGGTTCAAACTTCGGATCGTAGAAAGCAAGGCGGCGTCGCCGCTCAATGGCTATGGTTGCACTCAGGCTGATTGGCACTAGTTCGCCGTTGCTTAGGTCGGCCTTAGCCCAAATTCGCACCCGATTGTTGGGCAACAACTTTAACTGGATGGCTTCAAAAGAGACCAACTCACTGGTAGATATGTCGGATAAGGCAGGCAGGGAGAGATTCACCAGACGCTTTTTCACCAGTTCCGCCTTGAAAGCGTGGTTGATGCCTGCTTCTGAAAGGATGACTTGAGCCACCGCTTGGGTAGGTTGCTTGAGAGTGAGTTTGCCGCTCAAAACACTGCTGAAGTCAATTGCTACGGCATCGGTCTGAAAAGACACTTCTTCCGCCCTGAAATCATTGCGGATGACAAGCCCACGGCCATTCATTTTGAAGCCATCGATGCTGCCTTGCAAGAGTTTACTGGAAGGGTGGCATTGGACAAAGACTTCTACTGACTCGCTTTGAGTAAATAAGTAACGAATCGTTTTGCTAGCAACAGTGTTGAGTAAGCGCTCTCCCCAATCGCTTCCAGTGGGATTAGTTAAATCATTACGGCTGCCAAACATAGAGGTTTCCTCCACAAAACTTCTTCGGCTCAATATGGATGCCAGGGAGCTAGTTGAGGAGGTAATCAAGCATTGATGCTAGCAGGGTTTGGCCTCGTTTTCTGGCATTGTGAACAAAAATAAAATGACCAAGCTTTAGCTAGAGACGGTGCCTGAATCTAGCCTCCACTCATGTTTCAGCAATTGCTGGTACGTTATATCCTGAATAATCATCTGCTTATACAACATGAGTAAAAACTCGTGGGCTTGTTCACGGGACATATGCTGTACTTGGTCGGCAAAGCAACGGATGCTAAATTCTTGCTCTAAAGATAATTTGATGGGCTGATTCATCGCTGGCTCCTGTACCAAATTGGGACGAAAACTAGAGAGTCAATCCTAGCTAGATATCTTAAGTCTGAACCTAAATACCTAGCTCACAGCAAATGCAGTCATCAGTGTCAGAGCAACAAACAGGATAGCTACTGCCCCTTGGAAGATGTAGCGCTGTTGCTGTTCTGGTGAGGGATACTCTGCCAAGGACATACCAGGCTGAATTGCGTAGTTATTAATCATTCCCTCATCATCTAATGTGTAGCCAGTTGCGAGAGGCATATTCAGCAATTGACTGCCGTCTCTGTGCCTACGCGCTTGAACTTCAGCGGGGATCAGTTCACTGCCATCACTACGAAGATGTGCAATTGCTTTCTTCGGTTTGTTTCCTGCTGTTAACTCTCCTTCTTTGTTGAAATGCATTTCCAATGGCTCGCAGATGTACACTTCAGCTTCAATAAAGAAGCTGTCAGCAGTCATACAATCATCAAGGTTGAGGGTCTTCCCTTCTTTATCGGTGTAGCGCATGGGCGTGACCTCATGTAAAGTTCTATATAGTTATTATAACGAATTATTTACGAGGTTTACGAGGTTGATATACTTGTGATATTATTATCTGTTATTTTATTGATAACATCTTTACGGACAAACGATTGCATTGTCTTCCGTTATTTTGCCACCTTGCAGAGGCAGCCTCATGTGAGGACAGGCATTATCCATCGCATAGATCTGCTCTTTGTGATGCAGGAGTAAAATCGCGTGGTTACCCACTTTCACCACCTTCCGCGCATCTTGGGGAAGCGCATCTTGACCATGCTAACTTGAAACTGACGGTTCTAACTGCTTTTCAGGATTTAAATCACCATGTCTAGGAACATGACCTAAAATCTGTTGAGCGATCGCGTATGAAGACTGTTGGCAAATCGCTAAAGTGGCAAGCACAGCAAGGAACTCATTAATATCCAGGGGTTTGGTGAACCACAGGTCAAACCCAGCACACAGAGCACGTTGAAGCATCTTTTCATTGACATAGCCCGTCACAGCAATGGCTAGCACCACTTCCCCTCGCTCTCCCGCGTTGGTTCTCACTTGTTGAATCAGGGCATAACCATCTTCCTTTGGCAAAGCAATATCACTCACGAGGACATCAGGTGGCCATTGCCCAAATATTTCCAGAGTTTACTGGACTGAAAACGCTTTTTGCACCTCAACACCATAGAGTTGCAGCAGCATCGCAATCAAATCGCAGAAATCGACATTATTGTCTACAACCAGTACTCGCAGCCCTTGGAGGAATGAAAAATTAGTAGGAAATTCATTATTTGTATACATCGCAACTCCAATCCAGATTTCACGTGCAAGCTGTTGTAAAAAGTTGATCGTTCAAACAGGAGTTAACTGGAAGGTAACTGATGTCTTATTGATTCCCCTACAGCATGACAAGTTGCTGTTTTATTTCTGGGGTTATTTGGTTAACTTCGACATGAAAAGTAAGGAAAGTTTCAGTTCTGAATTCCTTCTATATTCTTTTACTAAAAACATCCAAAAAGTTGTGGGACAGTGACTATTTCTATTTATAGTCACTGCCCCATAGATACTATTTCCTATCTAAGCGTTTGCTTACGCAGAAATCAACACTGTATCAATGATATGGATCACACCATTATCAGCAGCAACATCTGGTGTTGTGACTGTGGCATTGTTTATCTTGACACCATTAGAAGCGTCAATTTTCACATCTTCACCTTCAACCGTTGTAGCCGATTTCAGCTTCACCACATCTGCCGCCATCACTTTGCCTGAAACAACATGACAGGTCAGGATTTTTTTGAGCTTGGGAATGTCCTGAAGCAATGCGTCTACTGTACCTTTAGGAAGCTTTGCAAACGCCTCATCAGTGGGCGCAAAAACGGTGAATGATCCAGTCCCTTTAAGAGTATCTACCAGACCAGCAGCTTTGACCGCAGCTACTAGGGTGCTGAAAGAACCAGCATTAACAGCAATATCAACAATGTCAGCTATGTATTTCACCTAGTGAGCGTGGAATCTGTTAACAAGGTTTAGTATGGCACCCTGTTGTCATATATCATGTTTGAGCAAGCGTTTGATTAGCGTATAAGTTGTATAGTTTTTAATATAAATATTCCAATTTTTAAAATAAATTGCAAGCTTATCATCTCAAATTATGCTTCAGTAAATACAACAGTATTATCACTAAAATTAAAATGGAAGGTTATTGCTGAGATAGTATGTTCTTCCAGTTACCCAACTTGTATCCTGTGAGCTTTTAGAAAACTATAAACTGCTACTTTAGAATTTTCTTATATACATTTATCAAAAGGTTGATTTTTTAAATATAAAATAAAATATCTTGCAGTCTTTCTTAGCTCTGTATTAATATTGTCCTTTAATTTTTCTTTGTTGGATTGTTAGAATGTAGTTAAGCTCATGCGAGAGACAAAGTTATGGTTACAAATAAATTTGATGATACATTAGCAGCCATTGAGTTAAATGCAGCCAGAAAATTAAACTGGGATTATAGCCAGTTTAAAGATTTTTTTAGTTTTACAGTCAATAAAGAAGCTATTGAGATAGCGCTCAAGAATCAAATCGAAGAATCTCAGTTGGAAACTTTAAAGCAAGCTTTATTAGATTATGGTTTTCAGTACAAAAAAACCGTAAATGATTTGATCTTGGTTTTTGAGCAAGATGTTGAATTAAGATAAAGCAACATCGTAGATTGCTAAGAATACTGCCCTAGCAAGTATTACATGGAAATAAGTTGAATCGAACTAAGATTTCCGGAGCGCAGTGGAAGCGGAAAAATGTACCTCAAGTCCTTGCCCGTCGCTGTGTCTACCCCAACGGATTATTGTCTGTTTGAACTACCTTAAAAAATGAGATGCTCCCAGTTCAATCAGTCTCAGTAAACTAAGGTCGAATGGTTTGAGTCAACAGTCCTCAAACCCCATCTCCAGAATTTAGCCAAGACTATCGGTTATCTGGGTTGTGACGCGCGTAGACGCGGAGCAGCTTGTGGCTAGACATCGCTGTTGAAGTAATTCCTGTTGTCTACTGGAGAGCATTAATTAGATAGTCGAAGTAAGTGCCAACAACAAGCGCATCTTCTCCAGACAACATCGAGCTAGTGATGTTCTTCATGGCACGGACACTTTCGGCAACGGCGTCAATAGGGGTGCCGAGGGATCTGTACATTTGGCGAACACCAACGATTCCGATCTGTTGAATTGGCGTAACGTCTCCAGCCGCAACACTGTAAGTGATCAAGCGCAGATAGTAATTCATATCCCGCAGGCAGGTGGCAGTCATCTGGTTGCCGTAGGCATTTCCACCTGGAGAAACAAGGCTGGGACGCCTTTGGAAGAGTTGGTTTCCAGCTTGCTTAATAATGCGATCGCGGCTTTGAGTTAAAACTTCCACAAGGTGTAGACGGTGCTCACTGCTCTTAATAAAGATCTTGATCTGATCCAGTTCTCCAGGGCTGAGATAGCGAACCTCGGCATCTGCATTCACAATCATCTTGGTAATAATACTCATTAACAAACTCCTGAAATTAAATTTAGGTCTATCTGAAACGATTAAATTGTTTGCAGTTTGAACCTAGCTCTGCAAAGGGTGCAGTGTAGCATCTGGCGATGAGCGGTGCTTTTAGATTAACGACACCGCTCACAAATGGCAGATTAATTGTTAGGTATTAGCCAAAATAATTGGCAGACTTTAAGCGATCGTTGTGCATTCTCCCATTAGGCATTTTTGCTCTTCTCAGATTAGCCCTGCTTAGATTGGCTCCTTTGAGTTCAGCCCAGTTTAGATTAGCATTGCTTAGATCTGAGTCGCTCAAATCTGCGTTGCTCAAGTGTGTCCCAGTCAAATCTACCCCACTCAAATTTGCTTTAGCTAAACTAATCCCTCTCCAGTCTGCCTCTCTAAAATTTCTTTCCCCGGCTGCATATTGCCTCAAAACTTTATTGGCATCCATATTGGTTGCCTCGCAACGTGTAGCGTTGTCGCTATGTTTGTTCATTATAATCCACAATGTGCCACTGTAACATCACAAGTTCACTCTTTGCGATCGCATCTTTTTACACTCTCATTGTTCAGCCGATTGGAGTCTAAAAGAATACTGTGAAGTACAGGGAATTATCTCCTCAACTGCTTGCTGACTATTATTGAAGCCAAACAGAGTCATACTAAGAATTTTATATAGCGGTTTCTAGTCTGCTCAGGTACAAATTTATCTGTGTTTATCTGTGGTTAATTATTTCTTCCTGTACCTCACTGGGTCGGTAAACGCTATAAAGCAAGCGTAAATGAAAGGGAGAAGGTTGTTCTTTAAATGGACATTACTATCATCAATTTTGATAATTTGAGACGTTTGAGTTGTGAGTATTGAAAACATAACGATCGTAGATTTTTCTGGGAGGAGTTCTTAAATCCCAAACGATTCTTAGCCATGAAAGTAGCTTCAGAATGTAATGGGTAACATCTATTTCCCACCAGTAGAAGCCTTGTCGTTCTGAAGCAGGATAATAATGATGATTATTATGCCAACCTTCGCCGAGGGTAATTAGAGCTAAAAACCAATTATTGCGACTACTATCTGTTGTGTTAAAACGACGATAACCAAAGATATGGGCAAGAGAATTAATTGTAAAAGTAGTATGATAAAGCAGCAAAGTACTTAAACAAAATCCCCATACAAGCATCTGTAACCCACTCGTTTTTAGCTGAGGAATACATAATTGAAACACTATACCAATCGCAGTTAAAATGATTGCTAGTACAATAGGAACAGTCATATGGAAACGGTTTAACCACCGCAACTCTGGATATTGTGCAAAATCTCGGACTTGCTTTTCGTCTGTTTTAGAATATTTAGGACACATCACCCAGCCAATGTGCGACCACCAGAAACCATTAACAATGGGGGAATGAATATCTTGTTCTGTATCTGCATAGCGATGGTGATGACGATGACGCGCTGCCCACCATAACGGGCCTAACTGAGCTGAGGAATTGCCTAAAACAGCAAGAATAAACTGAAACCAACGTGTTGTTTTATAAGTGCGATGTGAAAAATAACGGTGGTATCCTGCTGTGATCCCAAACATCCGTATAAACCAAAGTGTGAGGCATGTAATGAGAGCAGGCCAACTAAAACCCACCCAAAAAATTAATAGGCTACTAACATGAATTGATATAAAAGGAATATTGCCTAAAATATCTATTTTATATTCTTGTCTTGATAACATATGCAAGCTTTTGAATCAGTTTCGGAAATAGCAATTATTACTATAAAAAACTATAAGAACTTCGTTTTAAATATCTGTAATATTGCGCTCTTCTAGTTATAGTAATCAGGTTCTTATCTACTGTCGTCGCTCTAAAGAGCTAACCAGTGTTCATAGAGAAGCTCTGAATTTGTACTCCTCCAGGATGAAAGATGGGTGGTTGAGATTAAGTTTTGGCAAAGGTTAGAGGTGTATAAGATGAGTGAATAGCGTTTGAATTTGTTACAAAAATTTAAACACTTGGATGACATTATAGTCGTTTTCTGACTTTTGTATGATTTAACTAGAGCAAAAGATAAATAGCATAAGAAAAGGTATAAAATCCTTAGTGTTCATAAAAATTTAAGTTCAGAAATTTTCATATGAGTTTTTTGTCTTATGGTCAGGCGATCGCTCCAAGCATCACAGATTGGAATTCAACAGGCTAAAAGAGCGTTTGCCCGCAAGGGGTGGACTCAGGAAAATTTGGTGTTAGAAGTCGGCTTAAAGACTCGATAACCCATTTGGCGGTTTTTTCTGGGCGCTCATGCTACTATGATGCCAATCAGTTATTGCTCGATTGCTTGAATAGTAATTGTGAGGTAACAGCTGCGATTAGGCAAAAAATTGAAGCAACTTTATTGTTGCCTCAAAAGGAACTTGAAGATAGGGAATGGCAATAGCATTGAGATGAAAAATAAATGTCCCTGGGGAAGTTTCCCACAGGGCACAAAAATAGCAGACTCAATGCATATCAATCGAATTAGCTAAATTCGCCATCAAGCGATCGCTATTCTTATACTAAGTTGCAATCATAGGTAGTATTTCTCCCCCTGCCCCCCTGCCTGCCAAAACTAATATGTTTGAACGCAACTTGGTATTAGGTAATACTCAAATTCACCTTCACAACAAAATCGTTGTAATCTTTGTCGCCGCCTCCTAATACATCCTCAAAACAGAAGATGTTGTTATCTAACAAATGTACATGATCCATCTTGTCTGGATTTGCTCCTAAGAATGGGAAGTACACTGCTGGATCGTTATTAGTCTTGCCATCTAAAATTGCTTCTGGTTTACCATTAGCAATAATAAATGGTGCATAGATGCTGCCAGGCTGAAAAATGCCTGTATAGGTAGCTTGATTGCTCACAGTCAAGTCAACGTCTGGAATACGCCCACCCAAAGCAGCTTGAGTATAACCATCTTGCCCAGGAAAAATATCTGCCGTGCGATCGCCATTAATATCAATACCACCCATCTCATCGGTTACCTGATAGAAGCCGACAAAGTTTTTGAATGCCGCTTTTGTGTTAACCACAAACTCAACTTTCACTTGTTGTGTCACATCCCGCAAATCAATTAGTTTTTTTTCTAGCTTTTCTTGCCAGCTTTTACCTAAATCATGAAACGGGTTATTTTTGTCCTCGTTGTCTGGGATGTCTGGAGTGGGAGTAAGCAGATTCAGTGGCTTGTCTAATTCCAGAATGATAAATTCGTTGTTGTCAATGTCTGGCGGTCGTCCCACTGAAAAGGGATAATTGTTATCGTTGGCAACCAAAAGTGTTTTAGCATCTAGTACCAAAACATCTTCGATTGTTTGGAAGGGGAAAGTGAACTTGCTGCTGCCATCTTGATTCAAGTCGTTAGGATCTTGAATATTCAGCAGATCGACGATTTCTTCTTTGGCAACAAAGCCATTGGCATCTTTTTTCGATAAGTCAACTTTATAGATTTTCTTGAATCTGGCTTCAGCACCTTGATTGTTATCTCGCTCAATCACCAGATATTCGTTGTGGTTGACGGCGGTAAAGTCACCAATGGCATGATTGGGATTTTCCAACTGGTAGTAGCCAAATAGCCCCTTATATTGCTCAGATACCACATCAAACTCGTAGATGCGCAGCGAACCAGTAGGATCGCCGAAGACAGTGCCTTCGAGCAACGGATACAAAGTTTGTTTATCCGGGCTAATTGCTAAACCCTCAAAACCTCTGGAACGAGCAAGATTTGAAACAACTGGCTCACCCACAAAGCGATCGCGCACGAGATCGCCTGTACCGGGAAAGTCGGTAAAGTAACCATCAACCCCTAAATTAATAAACTGCTCAAATTCTTTTTGCGGATCGCCGTTGTAATCAGATGCCAGGAAAATGCCTTCGTTGCGGAAGGTATACGGGTGTACCAACAAGCCTGCGGCGTGGGCATCTTTCACTAAGGAAGTGGGAGTACCCAGAACTCTATCGGCATCAGTAATCGTGCCATCGCCATCCAAGTCATCCGGTTTACCATCACTATCACGATCTACTGTATCAGCGGGGACAATCAACCGTTTGTTGGGGCCAATTCCAGTGGCATACTCTGCTATTTTAGCCAGTTCTGCTGGCTGGGTGAGGTCGCCGTATGTGCGGGAATCGCCACTGACAATAAAATCATAGGGCTTGCCTGTTAAGCCACCAAATAACTGAACCAAGGGTAAGTCAATGCCAGCCTTTGGCATCAAGTCATTTTTCAGTTCCTTGAGATTACCCACCTCAAAAGACTGAATAAATACCCGCTTTGGATCGGTGAAGTTGTTAGCAACTAAGGTATCAACTAACTTCTCACCCAAATTGATACCGATATTTGCAAAGTAGGTAGGATGCTTAGTTTCTGGATATATGCCAATTTTGCGTCCAGTTTCTTGTTCTACCTGCTTCACTAAATCAATAATTTCTGTGAGAGTGGGAACCTTTAAGTTGTCGTTGTCAAATTTGGTTGAGCGCAGATTGGGCAGACGTTCAATGGCATTGAGGGTTTTCAGTTCTGCCAAAGTCAAATCTTCGGTAAACCAACCCGTAACACTACGTCCATCGATAATTTTAGTAGTTTTGCGATCGCTAAATTCTGGACGCAGGTAAATGTCTGTACTAGTGTCGGTAGTGTTCACCGTGCCATCGGCGTTGAGAATTGCTAGGGCATTTTCGTGCCGCGCTACCAAAACCCCGTCTTTCGTAGCTACCAAATCTGGCTCGATGAAATCTGCCCCATCAGCGATCGCTAATTTGTAGGCTGCCAATGTGTGTTCTGGACGTAAACCACTCGCGCCTCGATGCCCGATGACAATAGGTGCATTGCCATCTAGGGTTTGAAACTCAGTCTTTTTGAGTACATCGGGATGATCGGGCGATCGCACAATCTCTGCGGTAATTTGATCGCGTGCTACATCGCCCGTACCAGGAAAGTCAGTGAAGTAGCCATCAACACCTAAATTAATGAACTGCTTATATTCCTGTGCAGGATCGCCGTCATAATCTGATGCCAAGTAACGTTCTTCATCGCGGAAGGTATAGGGGTGTACCAATAGCCCGGCATCATGGGCATCTTCTACTAGAGAAGTTGGTTCGGTGAGGGTTTTGTCGGCATCATTAATTACACCGTCGCCGTTGATATCGTCGGGTTGTCCATCGCCATTTGTATCGACAGCTTTCACCGAGACTATCATTCGCTTCCACGGGCCGATACCATCAGCATAGGTGGCTATTTCTTGCAAGCCTTGAGGCGATCGCAAATCTGCGTAGGTGCGAGAATCACCATTAACAACAAAATCGTAGGGTTGAGTTTCAATTAGCGTTCCATCATCTTTGACATCAACTGCATCTAAGAGTTGAACCAGAGGGATGTCGGTTTTCTGATTCAGTTCTTTGAGGTTGCTAGCTTCAAAAGACTGGATATATATTCGACTGGGATCGGTAAATCCAGTTTTCTCTAAAGTTGCTAGCAGAGGTTCTTCGAGAGACAAGCCCAGGTGATCGTGGAAAGTCGGGTGCTTGGTTTCCGGATAAATGCCGATTTTACGTCCCGTGTCTTTTTCAACTTGTTTAACTAGCTCGATGATTTCCTCAAACGTAGGAATTTCATACACGCCGTTAAATGCTTGGGTACGGAAGCTTTGCGGCATCTTTGCCCGCAGTGTTTTGATTTCTGCCAGGGTAAAATCAGAAGCAAAAAAGCCTTCTTCTGCCTTGCCATCAACAATTTTCGTGGTTTTGCGATCGCTAAACTCCGGACGATCTGCAACATCGGTGGTGGCAATCAAGTTTGGTTCGTGGCGAGCAATTAATACACCATCCTTAGTAGAAACTAGGTCAGGTTCGATGAAGTCTGCTCCCCGTTCAATTGCTAATTTATAGGCTCCCAGAGTGTGTTCTGGTAGTTCCCCACTAGCACCACGATGTCCGATTACAATTGGTGGTTTACCATCTAATGTATTTAAATTGACTGTATTTGGTGTGGGGATGGGAGCATCTAACAGCTTGCCAGTGGCATCGAAGTGGAGCAAATAAGGGCCAAATTCATCTCCAATCCAGATTGTGCCATCAGCAGCGATCGCGATAGATTCTACATCGAAATCTGCACCAGTTAAGAGGCGATCGCTTGTATTTCCATTCACAATCTCGAAGGGAACTTTGCGATCGGGGTCAGATAATTGGATAAAGTCCAACACCTTGGCACTACCATCACCCCCAACCTCTGCACCTCGGAAGCTAGGATCGATGCGATAAATCCGCAGTAGATAATCTGCGCTGTTGTTCTTAGCGCCAAAACCGTTGTCAGAAAGGAACCAGAAGGAATTGTCATCGGCAAACTGGACACCGCTAAATCCTTGCACTGGTTGTTTAGCAAATGGAACAGTGCGTCCGTTGGTATTACCTGTAATTGCACTGCCTGATGGAGGCCCTTCTGCGAAGGTATCGGCTGGGAGTGAGGCGAAACCTTTAAGTGTAACTTTGGGTGGAGAAGCGACTTCCAGGTTATTGGGTAACTCAAGAATACCGAGTTTTTCCGGAAGAGAAGCGACTTTGATGTCAATGCTGCCATCAGGATTGGCTTGAGTTTCTGTCACACCAAAATCGTTATCGTTGAGCAGAGCCAGAGTATTTGGTGCTACCAGTGCTAATCCTTCCAGTTTTTCAACTCCGGTATAACCAAGTTGAGCAGCATTGGCGATGAGGCTCTTGCTGACAGGATTTATCTTGGCTACAGCTAATTCTTCAGTGGTTAACTGTTCGATAGTCTTATCGGCAGGCAATGTACCCAAGAAAGCAGGATTATTGATATTAGTCGCTCCTGCCAAGTCAATCTGGTAGATCAACTTATTGGCAGTGTTATCACCTTCGTCGTCTCGCTCTACCACCACGAATTTACCATTGCCGAGAGCGACAGCATCGCCTATTTTGTCAGTTCCCGGTAAACCTTCCAGGATATATAGATACTCTCCCGTTACCTGCTTTGTAACTGTGTCAAATTCTAGAATTCGCAAATTGCGAGAATTTCTAGAAGTTGCATCATTGCTGACATCTGGATTATCAATTGCACTTTGAATAAAGGCATAAAGTTTTGTACCATCCAGCGCCACAGCTTCAAAGCCGCGATTATTCCGTCTTTGGGCGTAAACAGCAGGTAGCACGGGCGTACCGTAAAAAGTGCCGCCATTTTTGCTCGCGTTAGTAGCATCACCTTCGGGAATGAAGCGGTCAATTAGTTTACCATTGCTATCAAAGTGGTAAATTGCCGGGCGGTACTCATCTACCATCCACAAGTCGCCATTTGGGGCAACAATAATCCCCTCCAAGTCAGCACCTAGCGGATCGTTTTGCAGGGTTTTGTTTGCTAGATCTACAGGAATTTCATCGGTGTAAGCCGTACCGTTTGCAGCAGCTTGGAGGTTGGGCAATCCTGTGAGCGGCGTTTTGCCATCTTGCCGAAATAACCCTGTTCTCTTGGTAATCCTAATTTCACCCGTAGTGCGGTTAAGTTCAAAACTAACCACTTCTGGCTGGAAGTCAGGCAGGGGAAATGGTCTGTTGGCACCGATACTTTCTCCATTTGGCCCGCGATCGGTGTGGGTGACAAACTTGAGATTGCCATTTGCTGAGAGTCCTTGGAAATAAAGCCCGGAGAAACCGCCCAGGAGAATATCTTGCCCAGAAGAGGTGGTTCCTAACTTGGGCAGGTTGTTAAATTCGTAGGTAGTTAGCTTGGGCTGGGCAACGGGAGTGCGGGGATTGTAACTGCTGGTGTCAATAGTTAGTTGTTCGGGGAAAGCTTTGGCAATGTTTTCCCAAGGTACGAGCTTAAAGTTAGTGTTGATATTTTCACCATCAACAGTTACGGCAGGTTCATTGGAGCCGTCTTGAGTGACAAATAAGCCAAATGGGAATTTGGGGCCAAGCGGTACATTGATGACATCTGCGCCATCCGACTCTTGTACGCTGTCAATTGCACCGTTGTTACCTACACCAAAGCGCCCGATGTATTCGTTGTTGCCTTCACGGGTATAAGCTACAAAGGTGTTGTCTCCTTGGCTGGATGCGAGTAAATAACCTGTGCCATTTTTGCCGTAGTAGATGGTTAATCCTTCAACATCATCGCTAAGGTAATTACCGCCCAAGGCTTTGACTTTATCGATCAGTTTACCTGTTGTGCCACCATTGGGTTCTGCTTGGAACTTCCAGATACCGACATTTTCCTGCCCAATATAGAGGAAGCCGGTTTCTTGATCGGCAACCATGCCTTCAGTTTGCGGATCGACTCCATCGGCTGTGGGGATGGTAAACTCCCGCACTCGTTCAGCCCCAATTTTGCCATTACCTTGATCTATGAGTTTGAACTGTGCTACATCTGGGGTTTCGCGACGATTGACAAAGACGTAGTAATCATTGGTGATGGGGCTACGGTACATGGCAACTCCGTAAGCACTCCGCGATGATGGTTCATAGGGAGGACTAAAGGGTGCTGCTTGGAAGAGAGTACCAATACTGCTGTCGGTAATGTCTTCTAAATATTGACCGGGGGTGGTGGGGTTGGGGTTAATTTTGAAAATTGCGAGTTTGTCGTTTTGGCGATCGCTAGCAACGGCAATATCTATTGATTGACCATCCAATTTAAAACCGTATTGCAAATCGATGTTGTTGTAGCGAATACCACCAGGATTTATTTCCTGCAATAGGTTTCCAGACAAGTTATAAACCCGCAATCCGGCATTTTTAACTGCTGTTAGTACCAGACTTTTAGCGGAATCAGTCGCATTTATATAGATAGCTGGATCGTCAGCATCCGCACGTTGACTTGTGGGCAGTGTTTCATCGTCCAGTAGATCGGGACGGGTTTCAACTCTGGGAGCGGCGGTGGGAACTACGTCTGCATCCAAAGCTAGGATTTGGGTAAATTGGGTTTGGCTGAAGTTATTGTCACTCACCAAAACTATCGATTGTCTGCCATCTGGTAATTTGGGGCCGAAGGCAATACCCTCAATGTTATCTGTACCAGTGGGTAAGTTCAGGGAATCGAGATTCAATAACAGCCGCTTTTGGGCAGGTTGAATTGCTGCTAGTTGAGTTTCGCTCAAATTATCGAGAGAGTCGATGGTGCTAATGTCAGTTGCACCTTGAAGCGAAATTTCGTAGATTTTGATCGTATTGCCTGTGCCGGGAACTCCAGAGGAGAAAGAACGCTCTAGCGCCAGTAAAGTCCCGCGGTTGTCAATTGCCAGTAAATCTACTAAGCCATTAGTATTAAATCCATCTGCTGGGTTTGGCGGTACAGCAACCGGATCGGTAATGTAGAGGTATTCCTTTTCTGGCTGTCCGGTAACTAAATTGTATTGCAGAATGCGAGAGCGGGTGCCTGTCGTGGTAGAGGCAACTGCCCCGTCTTGGAAGAGGGCGTTTTCGGTAGCTGTAAATAGAGTTTTCTGGTTGGGTGTGATGGTGAGGCTTTCAAAGGCTAGGTTGTTGCGAACACCTGATGTCTGCGTATCGCCTGCATCGATAACGCCATTACCGTTGGTATCCTCTACTACTGGCAAAAACTTTTTGGGTACGGGCAGAGAACGCACTTCCTCTCCGGTAGCCACGGAAAACTCTTTAATGAAAGGATCGCTGACTCGTCCTGCACTAGGATTTACTTCGCCCTCGGAGGAGACGAAAACTGTACCGTTGTTGGTGAGGGCAATACCTTCAGGATCAAGGCTGTTGAGTGCAAAGAAGTTGCCACTACTATCTTTGAGGGGCGTAACATTGGTAAAAGTTACTCCCGCTGTGGCAATGTTAGCTAAATCGACAGTGAAAGTATAAAAGCGGGCAGGAGCAAATTGAGAGCGATCGTCTGAAATAGCGTAGAACTGATTTGTAGCAGCATCGTAGGTAATGCCCGATAGTCCACCCAAAGCAGTCGGTGTTCCATTTACACTTCCTGCTGCACCAGGGGGAATAAAGCCTGTAGGGAAAGTAGTTTGTCCCTGAAATTCGGCGCTGGGAATAGTCTTACCTGGTTGCGTTGCTCCTAACTGCACATCTACCCGCACCAGACGGTGATCTGAACTGGGAAAACCACCGGGAAGATTAGGATCGAAAGTGCCTACTAAGGGAAATAAAGGATCGGTATTGAGGGGCCAAAATACTCCTGAATCAGCAATTGTCAAGTCAACAGAAGGTAACACGTAATCTGTTCGCAGGTTCCCAGGAGTCGAATCAGCAAAATCTGCGGTGTCAAAGCTGGGATTACCCTTTTGATTGAGGTTTGCACCACCCTGTAAAATTGCCTGTTGAGGAGCGCCGGGACTGGTGGGGATGAAATTAGTATTGATATTGGGGTTCTGCAAAAGTTGCAGAATAGCATTGTTATAACTGTCACCATCAAATGGATCGGCATTTTGGTCGCCCATAATCACAAAGCGCGAGCCGGCAGCTAGTCCACCTTGTTTGCCACCATCATCATAAATGTAATCTCCGTTACCAGGAGTGATGTAATCTGCCCAAAAGCGAATCTCATCGTGGTTGCGCTTGCCGTTGCGGTCTTCCTGACCATCGAACACTGGTGGTGTAGGATGGCTAACAAGGACGTGAATTGTCTCTCCGTTCACCTGTATGGGTACATCCCAGTGGCTCTTGGAGGAAAGCCGCAAAATATTTTGTTCCTCTGGCGAGTACCAAGGTTCAGAAGAGCCAGGAGTGGCAATGGTAGGTAGCAAAGATCCAGGCATATCCTTCCAGAGGAAATTTTGGAAGGTGCGGACATTGGCAGTATCGATAGGATGTTTGGAGAGCAGCACCATGCCAAATTGTCCGGGGAAATTGCCAAAACCAAAGGCATCGTCGCCGTATCCTGGTGTTTCTGGAGTGGTGACTACTGTGCCGTTGTTGTTTAAATCAAATCCCGAAGCAATACCAGTATTGGAGGGAGCAATGTAAACATAGGGGTAGCTCACGGGAGTTGCACCATTTTGACTAACACCAAGATAATTTTCCAAGAAAAGTTGGACTGGTTGCAAAGGATTTTCTTGGATGTAGTCAAACTCGTTGATCAGTAGAATATCCGGGTTGGTACGTTGGATAATTTCGGCAACAGCTTTTGCCTGAGCATTATCGGGGGTAGATAAATCGGTTACTAACTGACCTTCAGTATTGCGGTTGAGGGAAGCATTAAACTGAGCAAAACGAATTGTGCTAGAAGTTTCCATCTTGATTATGAGTTGTTGACCGCTAATTACTAGCTGGGATGCAAGCGAAGATAGCAAACTTACGCTTCTGTTTTTCCTTCCGTGGGAATGGGACAAGTTTAATTAACTACCGTGGCTGGAAGTTAACCAGAGAGCGCTGTATGCTTTTTGGTATAAATTTGTATTCAGTAAAAGAAAATACCTCAAAAATATTAAGAATTAGCTAGCAAAAGGTTAAGAACGAGGATTATTTGCTAGGCAAAATTTAAGTAAAAAATACACAAGTTTGTGATTATGAATCACGGTATGATGAGAAAATATATCCTCAAATTATAGTTCCTTAGATTTTTTCGCTACACCGATGAGGAGCTCAACTTGTATCGATACATCAGGAAAGGCTAGGGTTGAAATAGTGCCTGTGGTGAGTGTCAGTTCAGTTGTGTGTTGCCCATTTTTGAGTTCACGAAATACTTTTAGTTGCGGTGTTTTCAGGTTGACAACCCAATATTCAGTAATGTCTGCCTCAGCGTAAATTTCTTTTTTCTCACCTAAATATTTGCTGAGAGTGGCATTGGAGAATTCAATCACCCAGAAAATATCTTCAGGGTAAGGATGGTGTTCTAGGTAAACTTCACCTAAGGTTTTGACAAAGCAATGTCGCAAGTCGAGAAACCCGCAAAGGCATAGTGGCTCCCCTTTCTAAGGGGTTGGGGGATCTGAGTGCGTAAGTCCCAATACCTACCCATTGAGAGTCAAGAGAATATTATGTATGATTATTGAAAATAATTTTTATTTGCTCAACCACTTTATTGCTGTGGAAAAATCGGAGAAGTAACACAACCCGACCGCCTACGGCACCTCACGCCAGTCCGCACAACGGGGGAAACCCCTGCAAGCGGCTGCCTCTCCTTGATAAGGGGAGGTTGGGAGGGGTTAAACATATATCACTCAAAAACTGAATTGGCATAATACATTCTCAGAAAATCCACTGCGATAAAACTCCCATATAGCTGTTTCAAATATATCAAGATAAAACTTAAAAATGCATATACTAACAGAAGAAGAATATGACCAGTTGTGTGAAGAAAGTATCAAAACAAATGGTAAACGATTATTAAATCATGATGGTTTTGATGAGATTTGTCAATGGGAAAATCAATTTGCTACAGGATTATTTTACGAAGTTGAACTACGTCCCGGACTAAGACTGATAATTGCAGATGCAATACATCATCAAGAGTTAAAAGTTTGGTCTCACCACGAACAATCCTATCCATTAATTTCTAAGTTTCATATTTCTGGGAATTTACGAACAATCACCCCAAGAATTAAAGAAATCGCAGATGATTATATTGAGAAAGTAGGAAAAAACTATTTGTTTTATTTACCTAATGTAGATGAAATTCATAATTTTTCAGATGGAGAGTATGAATCAGTGGTAGTTATTCATATAGATATTGATGTATTTAAAACTTTCAGTCAAGGCTTTGAATATTTACCAACTTCCTTACAAGCGTTAATCAAGAAAAATTCTCCACCCAGGTTTCATTATACTGTTGGAAAAATTACACCAGCAATGTTTGTGGTTTTGCAGCAAATTCTTGAACCCCCTTTTCAGGGAATGATGAAGCGGATGTATCTAGAAAGTAGAGTTTTAGAATTATTGGCACTGCAATTAAATCAGTTTTTGCATCAAGAACAAGCTATTCGAGCAGTTGCAAATTTAAGACCTGTAGATATTGAAAAAACCTATTATGCTAGAGATATTTTAATTCGTCGAATCGAGAATCCACCCTCACTAATTGATTTAGCAAAATTAGTCGGTTTTGGCGTTCGCAAACTGCGTTACTGTTTTCAAGAAGTATTTGGAACTACGGTATTTGGATATTTACACGATTATCGCATGGAGCAAGCAAAAATGATGTTAGCTGAAAGTAAGATGCAAGTTGCAGAAGTAGCGAACGCTGTTGGCTATTCACATTTGGGTTATTTTGCCAAGGCTTTTAAAGAAAAATTTGGAGTTTCACCGAAAGAATTCCAATGTGGTAAAAAGTCGCTTAAATAATATCATGAGGGGATTTAAGCAGATTGTGTTACTTTACTATTCTTCTCGATAAACTTCTCTACGATGACCTATTCTGACTACAGTTATTAATAAAATATCATCACAAATATTGTATAAAATACGATAATTACCTACTCTAACTCGATAGCGGTTTTCGCCGTTCTTAAGTTTTACAACGCCACTAGGACGTGGGTCGTTTGCAAGTTCATCAATTTTCCTTTGGATGCGTTCTTGCAGTTCTAGAGAAAGTTTATTAAATTGCTTCAATGCACCCTTAGAAAATTCAACTTTATAAATCATGCAATATTTCTTTTCATATTCCGTTTAATCTCTTCCCAAGGAATAGTACCGTTTTCTGCTATATCTTTTAATCCTTCTTCAAATTCTCTTTCATCCTCTTTATCTTCTTGATTACGAATTTTGAGTAGTTCTAAAATTTCTTGTAAAGTGTCATCATAAGCATTTTCTAACTCAGCATAAATTGCCTTGAGTAATGCTTGTTTATCTATTGTATGTTCCATATTTAAACCTCGTCGTCGAGAGAAGTTACTTTTGTCTTTAATTTCACGCTCACAAAAAGCTTAAAGCTTAGATTCATCTTGGTAACTTTACTTAGCTAATTTACGCCATTCTTGTCCAAGACAAACTGTTTCATCAAAAGTAGGGTCGTTTTCAAAGCTACCCGCAACTTTTAACCACCAGGGTTCTTTTCTCTTGAGGGACTCAGCTAATGTTTGTTTAATCTTTGCTAGTTCTTTTTCTAAAATTGCAACTCGCATTTCTAGTTGTTGAGAATATTCTTCAAGCTGCTGATTAGTCATTTGTGGTGGATAGCAAACTCTCTTAGAATTATACCGCTTTTTACGCAAGTAACCTTCGTCCAACATGATTAGAACACAAGTCAGTATTTTATATTTTTGCTAAAAAGCCACTTAAGTGATATAAAAATGCACTTCTACAGATAGACGGAACTAGATCAAACCTCGTAATCTAACTCTACGGGGGTATTTGAGAATCTTTATCTACAGGTGTAGGAGTTATGCAAAAATTTTTAGTGGCTTTTGGGCGGTTAAATTGGCAGTTATGGATTGTAGCTTTGTTATTAGTTACATCGCAACCAGTTTGGGCTGATACAAAACCAGAAAATGATGCAGAGATTCCCCACTTGAGCGAAATCGAACTTCCTGCAACTAGCGCTCGAATGTTGGTACAGTCATCAACTAATTCCCCTATTTCCCAAGAGGATGTTGTAACAATTACGGGTGTGAAAGCTAATCCCACAGATAAAGGTGTAGAGGTGATTTTACAAACCACTCAGGGGGAACAACTGCAAATCACCAATCGTAGTGCTGAGAATAACTTTATTGTTGATATTCCTAATGCCCAGCTGCGTTTACCCAATGGAGATGCTTTCATATTTCGCTCGGAAAAACCAGTGGAGGGAATTACTGAAATAACGGTTACGAATGTTGATGCGAATACTGTGCGGTTGACGGTAATCGCAGAGAAGGCTTTACCAACGGTTGAGTTATTTGATGATAATGTAGGTCTGGTTTTTGGTATAACTTCTGCCGCAACTGCAATGCAGCCTCCACTGCAACCAGAACCAGAGCAGCCCACAACTGATACACAGCAACAGCAACCAGCAGCGCAGCAGGATGAGCCGATTGAGTTGGTGGTTACGGGGGAACAAGATAGCTATAACGTACCAAATGCAAGTACAGCGACGCGGACGAATACACCATTGCGGGATATTCCCCAGTCGATTCAGGTTGTACCCCAGGAAGTATTGCGTGACCAAAATGTCATTCGCTTGGAAGAAGCTCTGAGAAACGTTCCTGGTATAACTACAAACGTCTCTTCGCTCTACTTTGCCAACCTTTTTAACATTCGAGGCTTCACAGCCGATCAGAGTAATTTTCTCAGGAACGGATTGAGAGATCGTCTTGCAGGAAATGCACTTGCAACTGATTTCTCTAATGTCGAAAGAGTCGAAGTACTCTTAGGTCCGGCTTCCGTTCTTTACGGTGGTGCTGCTCCAGGTGGAATCATTAACGTGGTAACGAAACAACCCCTGCAAGATCCATTTTATGCTATTGATGCCACCATTGGTAACTATGACTTCTATCGAGGTGGAATCGATTTATCTGGACCACTCAATGACTCTAGGACGGTTCTCTATCGCCTAAATGCATCCTATTTAGATCGGGGTAGCTTTGTCGATTTCTATGAAGACCAGAAGTTTACCATTTCGCCAACTGTAAGTTTTGAAATTGGTCAACGCACGCTTCTAACATTAGAAGCACAATATACAGATACAAACTATACCCCTTATTTTGGTATACCCGCCGTTGGCACCGTGCTTCTCAACCCAAATGGACGCATATCGCGTAACCGCTTTCCTGGAGATCCTGAAGGTCGCGCTGATAGAGTGTTCGGCAGAATTGGATATCGATTAGAACATCAATTCAGTGACAACTGGTCGCTACAAAATTCATTTCAGGTAGGGTTATTATCTGATGATACTAATGAAAGGTATTTCATCCCGACAGGTCTTCGCCCCGATAACCGAACCCTAGAGGGTATAAACTATGCCAGTTCTGGCAACTGGGAGACCTATGACTTGTCAACAGACCTAATCGGGAAATTTTCAACTGGCTCAATTGAGCATCAGTTAGTTCTTGGTCTATCGCTAAATAGGTACGATTATAGATATCAAGACAGATACGGAAATGCTGCCCCGATAGATCTATTTGACCCAGTTTATGGACAGCCCGGAGACCCTCTTAACATTGAGAGTACTTTTCGCAACACAGTAGATTCGATTGGGATTTATGTCCAAGATACAGTGACGCTGACAGATAATCTAAAATTATTGCTGGGCGGACGGTTTGACCTATTTAGGCAGATATTACAAGACGAAGACCAGTCGGGTGATGCCTTTAGCCCCCGTTTAGGCATTGTGTATCAGCCTATCCAGCCGATTTCACTCTATGCCAGCTACAGCAGATCATTTAACCCAGCACTTGGAGTTGCTTTTGATGGAAGCCAATTTCAGCCTGAACGGGGTACCCAGTATGAAGTTGGAGTCAAGGCAGACTTAAATGAGCAATTGTCTGCGACCCTCGCTTTTTACGACTTGACCCGCTCTAATGTCTTAACGGCTGACACTAGACCCGGCGTACCACCAGGATTTTCAAATCAAACTGGGGAACAGCGCAGCTGGGGTGTTGAACTTACCGTTCAAGGGGAGATTTTGCCAGGATGGAACATTATTGCGGGGTATGCTTACACCGATGCTCAAATTACTGAAGACAATACCCTGCCTAAAGGTAATCGTTTGAGAAATATCCCTAAAAATGCCATAAACCTATGGACAACCTACGAGATTCAATCAGGAGATTTTCAAGGCTTAGGATTTGGGCTGGGATTATTCTTTGCAGGGGAGCGGCAAGGTGATTTAGGCAATACATTCCAACTTCCGAGCTATTTGCGAACAGATGCAGCAGTTTTCTATAAACGCGATCGGTTTCGTGCTGCCCTCAACTTTAGGAATCTATTCAACGTAGATTATTTTGAAAGTGCTGCAAGTAGATTACGAGTTTATCCTGGAGAACCATTCACAGTACAGGGTACGATTTCATGGGAGTTTTAAGTAAAGCTACACCAGTGAAAATATTGCAATGCCGTACTACTTATCTGCTCTTCCTGGAAATCTTGGTTTTTTCAGTCGTTTTGGCTTGTGGCAGAAACGTTAATTACACTGCCAAATATTCGGAACAATCAGCTCCAGAATGCCGGGTCGTGCAGCATATTGCAGGAGAAACTTGCGTTCCGAATCATCCTAAACGGGTTGTTACCATTCCTTTTTTGACTTTAGCTCATGCTATTCTTCTCGATATTAAGCCAATTGGTAGCACCTCTTCTGGCTACGGTCTTGGCTATGATTTGTCAGAGGAATCAACTGCGACTTATCTAAGCAATCAAACTTTTCTGGGAGATAAGGCAGCAGGGATACAGGACGTAGGCGAAACGTACATGCCTAACCTGGAGAAAATATTGGAGCTTAAGCCCGATTTAATTTTGAGTTGGCAAGCTACTCAGGATATTTATCCTCTACTTTCTCAGATTAGCCCTACCGTTTTGGCTCCCTGGCAGGGTCCACCATCTTGGAAAGAAAATTTTAGCTTTGTAGCTAAGGCATTAGGAAAAGAGGAAGCTGCACAGCAAGCCTGGGATCGCTATTATCAGCGCATTGAAGAACTAAAAATAGCATTAGGCGATCAATATCAAGACAAGAAAATTTCTGTTATTAATCTTGGTGGTGGAGTTATCTTGGCTCACGCCAAAAATTCATTTTCGGGTTTTATTCTGGATGATATTGGATTGCAACGCCCAGAATTACAAAATGTTGTTACACCTTTTGGTTCCATCTTGAATATCTCTGAAGAAAGACTTCAGGAAATAGACGGTGATGTTTTATTTGTTCTAGTTTTTGACTCAAGAGACAAAAATAAGCTTGAAAATCTGCAACGAAAGCCGCTCTGGAAGAAGCTCAAAGCCGTTCAGCAAGGTCAGGTTTATCTTGTCGATAGTGGTGCGTGGGCTGGGAACAGCTTGCTTGCTGCTGATGCTGTAATTGATGACCTCTACAAATACCTCGTCAACACTCCTTAAAGTAATGCCCAAACACACGTTATTCTGGAAACAATGTCCTCAACTGTTGCCATATGCTATTTTCGCAAAAATTCCACCTGTAGCCACACAAAATTATATTACTTAGCAAAAATCAACCCCAAACAAAAAGCCTTGTTGATTAATCCAAACTTGTAAATCACCCATACTGCTAAAATCAAGCAACGCTACTCTACGAGAAGCCGCTTCGCGTCTACACCGAGATTTTCCAATTGTTCCAAAGGTAGAGTTTCTATGCGCTGACGTACCTCTTGAGGTAATACTCCTACCCGTCGGGTTAATAGACGCATAACAAGCGATCTTTCTCTTTGTAATCCTCGTTTTTCTCCCTCCTGTAGTCCTTCCTCAAGGATTTCCTGATAAATTACTGACTCGCGCATCATACCCTCCCGGAATAATTGTCGAATTAAATCCTTCCTATATTTTAATCCCGCTAAGATTTGCGTATAAGCAGATATTTCTCCTCGTTTGTTCACAGAAATTTGATTAACTTTTTCCACAACTTGTTGCAATAAATTATCCAAGGACATTAGTTATCATCGTGTTAAAGGATTTTTATTCTGTGCTGCTGCAATTATAGTTTGTTCAATTCTCTTCAACCTTGTTTGTTGGCGTTTAGCACTTTCAATCCAAAAGAGGATATTCTTTTTAGATGAGTTACTAAATGTCTCAAAATGCATCTTGGCAGTTTCGTTTGCTTCTAATTCTTGCTTTAAAACTGTCGGAATTATTAACTCTTCTATCGCATCTAACGTATTCCATGAACCATCTTTTTTTGCTGTTTCAATTTTTTCCAAACCGGCTTTAGTCATCAAACCTTGTTCTATAAGTTCTTCAATATATTGCTTATTTAACTTTGACCATACGCTTTTCGGTTTGCGGGGTGTAAATATTTGCATATAACGTTTTTCATCTAATGATTTAACTTTACTGTCAATCCAACCAAAGCATAAGGCTTCTTTGACTGCTTCACTATATTTAATGCTTGGTTTACCACTTTTTACTTTATAGTAGACGAGCCATACACCCCCGGATATCTGATGGTTTTGCTCTAACCATTCTCGCCATTCTTCACGATTTTTGGCATAAAAGGTGTACAGTTGATTATTAGGTTTAGACATAATAGAAAGTTATTTCATGTTTGAATTTTATCAACATTTGTACGGTATAGCACTCTTATATAGTAGTCCTAAATTGTTCATGAAAAACAAGATCCCCGACTTCTCAAAGAAGTCGGGGATCTGTGTCATTAATAACTAAATTAAA